>JAKQEI010000109.1 GCA_029573495.1 Bacteroidota bacterium
GTGGGTGATGCACAGACCTCCGGCAAGAAGAACGTGATCAAGACCTGGTCGCGCGCCAGCACCATCAGCCCCGAATTCGTGGGACTGACCATCGCGGTGCACAATGGCAACAAGTTCATCCCGGTCTACGTGACCGAGAACATGGTGGGCCACAAGCTGGGCGAGTTCGCCCCGACGCGCACCTACCGTGGCCACTCCGGTAACAAGAAGAACTAAGGACAGATGGGACAGCGTAAGAAACTAGCAGCCGATGCGCGCAAGGAGGCCATGAAGACCGTGGCCATCGCACACCTGCGCAACGTGCCCACCAGCCCGCGCCGGATGCGCCAGGTGGCCGATTTGATCCGTGGCGTAGAGGTGGAGAAGGCCCTGGGCATCCTCCGCTTCAGCACCCGCCACAGCAGCCGCGACCTGGAGAAGCTGTTGCTGAGCGCCGTGAGCAACTGGCAGGCGAAGAACGAAGGGCAGAAGGCCGATGAGGCCGGGCTGTTCGTGAAGAGCGTGCAGGTGAACGAGGCCCGCGGCCTGAAGCGCATGCTTCCCGCCCCGCAGGGTCGTGCCTACCGCATGAAGAAGCGGAGCAACCACGTGAGCCTGATCGTCGATACCAAAGAAGCGTAAGCCGAGAGAACAACTACCATGGGACAGAAAGCACACCCGATCGGCCAGCGCCTCGGCTTCATCAAAGGCTGGGACAGCAACTGGTACGGCGGCAAGAACTATACGGACAAGCTGGTCGAGGACGAGCAGATCCGCGCCTACCTCATGGCCCGTCTGAAGAAGGCGAGCGTGGCCAAGATCCTGATCGAGCGCACCCTGAAGCTGGTGACCGTGACGATCAACACGGCCCGCCCGGGCGTGATCATCGGCAAGGGCGGCGCCGAGGTGGACAAGCTGCGCGAGGAGCTGAAGAAGCTCACGGGCAAGGACGTCCAGATCAACATCTTCGAGATCAAGCGTCCGGAACTGGATGCCCGCCTGGTGGCTGACAGCATCGCACGTCAGCTCGAAGGACGGATCAGCTTCCGCCGCGCCATGAAGATGGCGATGGCCAGCACCATGCGCATGGGCGCAGAAGGCATCAAACTGCAGGTGAGCGGCCGCTTGAACGGCGCCGAGATCGCCCGCACCGAGAAATACCGGGACGGCCGTGTGCCCCTGCACACGCTGCGTGCCGACATCGACTTCGCCATCACCGAGGCACACACCAAGATGGGTCGCATCGGGGTGAAGTGCTGGATCATGCGCGGCGAGGTGTATGGCAAGCGTGACCTGAGCCCCAACCAGGGCCAGGCCAAGGGCACCGCACCGGGTGGCCGCATGGGCGGTGATCGTCCTGACCGTCGTGGCGGTGACCGCCGTGGACCGGGTGGCGATCGTCGCGGAGGAGAACGTCGTGGAGAAGGCCGTGGCGGCGATCGTCGCGGTGGTAACAACCGTAATAGCTAAGAGCCATGTTGCAACCGAAGCGCAGCAAGCGCCGCAATATGCACAAGGGCCGCATGAAGGGCGTGGCCCAGCGCGGCCACCGCGTAGCCCTGGGATCCTTCGGCCTGAAGGCCATGGAGAGCGTATGGCTCACCAGCCGCCAGATCGAGAGCGCCCGTGTGGCCCTCACACGCTACATGAAGCGTGAAGGTCAGGTGTGGATCAAGGTGTTCCCGGACAAGCCCGTGACCAGCAAGCCGGCCGAGGTGCGGATGGGTAAAGGCAAGGGTTCACTGGACCATTGGGTGGCGGTATGCCATGCCGGCCGGATCATCTTCGAGGTGGACGGTGTACCCACCGCCATCGCGAAGGAGGCGTTGCGCCTGGCGGCCCAGAAGCTGCCGATCCCGACGAAGTTCGTGGTACGTGAGGATTACGACGGCCAATAAGAGAGCGTCATGAAGAAGAGAACCGAACTGAAGGACCTGACGGTCGTGGAGTTGAAGGACAAGCTCCAGGAGGAGCGTGCCTCACTCACCAAACTGCGCTTCGCGCACACCGTGAGCCCGATCGAGAGCCCGGTGCAGCTGCGCACCAAACGCAAGGACGTCGCCCGGATCCTCACCGAGCTGCGCCAGCGTGAACTCGCCAACAAGACAACGAAATGAGCACGACCCCGACCACCGTTGAGCGGAACCTCCGCAAGGAGCGTATCGGCATCGTCACCAGCGACAAGATGGACAAGAGCATCACGGTGACGGTCGAACGCCGGGTGATGCACCCGAAGTACCACAAATTCGTGAAGCGCACGAGCAAGTTCATGGCGCATGATGAGAAGGGCGATGCCCACATCGGCGACACGGTGCGGATCATGGAGATCCGTCCGATGAGCAAGTTGAAGCGCTGGCGTCTCGTGGAGGTGATGGAACGTGCCAAGTAACAACCGATAGCGATGATCCAACAGGAATCCCGGCTGAACGTGGCCGACAACAGCGGCGCCAAGGAAGTGCTCTGCATCCGTGTGCTCGGTGGCACCGCCCGCCGCTACGCCCGCATCGGTGACACCATCGTGGTGAGCATCAAGGATGCGCTGCCCAATGGTGGTGCGAAGAAGGGCACCGTGCACAAGGCGGTGGTGGTGCGCACGAAGAAGGAGACCCGTCGCAAGGACGGCAGCTACATCCGATTCGATGACAATGCCGTGGTGCTGCTGGATGCCGCTGGCGAAATGAAGGGCACCCGCATCTTCGGACCCGTGGCGAAGGAACTGCGCGAGAAGAAGTTCATGAAGATCATCTCCCTGGCCCCTGAAGTACTCTGAGCCATGCAGAAGAAGACACACATCAAGAAGGGCGACATGGTGAAAGTGCTCGCCGGTGAGGAGCGCACCAAGCAGGGTCGCGTGCTCGAGGTGGACCGCGTGAAGATGCGTGCCATCGTCGAGGGCCTCAACATCAACAAGAAGCACAGCAAACCCACCACGGCCAACCCCCAGGGCGGCATCGTGGACAAGGAGGGTCCCATCCACATCAGCAATCTCATGCTGATCGACGCGAAGACGGGGGAGCCGGGTCGCGTGGGTCGCAAAGCCGACAAGGAGGGGAAGCTCGAGCGCTACGTGAAGACCAAGAAAAAGGCAGCCAAGTAAGAAGTCATGAGCTACGTACCCCGGCTTCGTGCCAAATACAAGAACGAGGTGGCGCCGTCCCTTAAGAAGGAGTTCGGATACACCAGCACCATGCAGGTGCCCAAGATCACCAAGATCAACCTGAACCAGGGTCTGGGCAGCGCCGTGGGCGACAAGAAGATCGTGGAGAACGCGGTGGTGGAGATGTCGGCCATCGCAGGCCAGAAGGCCGTGCCGACGGTATCGCGCAAGGACGTGAGCAACTTCAAACTGCGGAAGGGCATGCCCATCGGCGCACGGGTGACCCTGCGCGGCGACCGCATGTACGAGTTCCTCGACCGGCTGATCTCGGTGAGCCTGCCCCGTACGCGTGACTTCCGCGGCGTATCGCCGAAGGGGTTCGATGGCAATGGGAACTTCACCTTCGGGGTGAAGGAGCAGATCATCTTCCCGGAGATCGACATCGACAAGGTGACCAAGATCCAGGGCATGGACATCACGTTCGTGACCTCGGCCCAGACGGACGAGGAGGCGAAAGCGCTCCTGAACGCCTTCGGATTCCCATTCGCTGACAAGGACAAGAAATAACCCGACCGAACGACCATGGCCAAGGAATCGATGAAAGCGCGTGAGCGCAAGCGCGCCAAGATGGTGGAGAAGTACGCTGCGAAGCGTGCCGCACTGAAGAAGGCGGGCGAGTGGGAGAAGCTGCAGCAGCTTCCCGTGAACGGCAGCAAGGTGCGCATGCACAACCGCTGCCAGCTCACCGGACGTCCGCGTGGTTACATGCGCCTGTTCGGCATCAGCCGGAACATGTTCCGTCAGATGGCGCTTGAAGGCAAGATCCCTGGTGTGACCAAAGGCAGCTGGTAAACAAGAACGTTAAGGACGCGGATCACCGCGCACCAACAATAGCAACGACATGACGACCGATCCCATAGCCGATTACCTGACCCGCCTGCGCAACGCCATCCAGGCGCGCAAGAAGGTCGTTGAGGTGCCCGCGAGCAACCTGAAGAAGGACATCACGCGCATCCTTTACGACAAGGGCTACATCCTGTCCTGGAAGATCGAGGACGACGGCAAGCAGGGCCTGATCAAGATCGCGTTGAAGTACAACGCGGGAACGCGCCAGAGCGCCATCAAGGAACTCACGCGAGTGAGCACCCCGGGCCTGCGCAAATACGCCCATGTGGGGGACCTTCCCCGCGTGCTGAACGGCCTCGGCGTGGCCATCATCTCCACCAGCAAGGGCGTTGTCACTGACAAGGAGGCGCGCACGCTGAACGTGGGTGGTGAAGTATTGTGCTACGTGAGCTAAGATCCGAAGAACCATGTCACGCATTGGAAAAGCACCGATCGAAGTACCCAAAGGGGTGCAGGTGACCATCAGCGACAAGAACCTGGTGACCGTGAAGGGTCCGAAGGGTACGTTGGAGCAGGCCGTGGATCCGGACCTCACGCTGAAGCAGGAGGGCACGGAGATCACCGTGTCGCGTCCGAGCGATGCCAAGCCGCATCGCGCGAAGCATGGGCTCTACCGTGCACTTATCGCCAACATGGTGAAGGGGGCGTCGGAAGGCTTCGTGATCGAGCAGGAGCTGGTGGGTGTGGGTTACCGCGCCACCACCAAGGGTCAGCAGTTGCAACTGGCGCTGGGCTTCTCGCACACCGTCACCCTGAACCTCCCGCCGGAGATCAAAGTGAGCGCGGCCCAGGAGAAGGGTAAGAACCCGATCATCCGCCTCGAGAGCGCGGACAAACAACTCATCGGCCAGGTGGCCGCCAAGCTGCGCAGCCTGCGCAAGCCTGAGCCGTACAAAGGCAAGGGTGTTCGTTTCGTGGGCGAAGTCGTGCGTCGCAAGGCCGGTAAAGCAGCTGGTAAATAAGAACGACCATGGCATTCGACCGCATCAACCGCCGCCTGAAGATCAAGACCCGCGTGCGCAAGAAGGTGCAGGGCACCACCGCACGTCCGCGTCTATCGGTCTACCGCAGCAACACGGGCATCTACGCCCAGATCATCGACGACGAGGCCGGCCGCACGCTGGTGAGCACCTCGAGCCTGAAGGACAAGAAGGGCACGGGCGTGCCCAAGATCGAGCAGGCGAAGCTCGTTGGCACGGCCATCGCCGAGAAGGCCAAGGCCGCCGGCATCGAGCAGGTCGTCTTCGATCGCAACGGATACCTCTACCATGGCCGGGTGAAAGCCCTGGCCGAAGCAGCACGCGAAGCAGGCCTCAATTTCTGATCACACCGAACACATGTCTGAAACGACGAATACGAAGAAGGTCAAGAGCAGCGATCTCGAGCTGAAGGACAAGCTCGTGGCACTGAACCGCGTGACCAAGGTGACCAAGGGTGGTCGCACGTTCACCTTCGCCGCCATCGTGGTGGTGGGGAACGAGAACGGTGTGGTGGGCCATGGCCTGGGCAAGGCGAAGGAGGTGCAGGAGGCCATCGCCAAAGGCATCGACGACGCGAAGAAGAACCTGGTGAAGGTGCCCGTGCTGAAAGGCACCATCCCGCACCCGCAGGAGGGCAAGTTCGCTGGAGCGCAGGTGTTCCTGAAGCCCGCAGCGCACGGTACAGGTGTGATCGCCGGTGGTGCCATGCGCGCCGTGCTCGAGAGCGTGGGTGTGACCGACGTGCTCGCCAAGAGCAAGGGCAGCAGCAACCCGCACAACGTGGTGAAGGCCACGATCGAGGCCCTGGTGAGCATGCGCGATGCGAACGCCGTATCCCGCCAGCGTGGCATCAAACTGGAACGTGTATTCAACGGATAAAACGATCCGCCGGTGAGCCGGCGGGAAAGACGATGAGCAAGTTGACCATCACCCAGGTGCACAGCCAGATCAAGTGCCCCAAGCGTCAGAAAGACACCCTGAAGGCCCTCGGGCTCGGCCGCATCGGCAAGTTCGTCGTGGTGGACGGCACGCCGCAGATCCGCGGCATGGTGGAGAAAGTGCACCACCTGGTGAGCGTGAAGGAGGCCTGAACCTTATAGAAGAGCAAGACCATGGACTTGAGCAAACTGAAGCCCGCTGAAGGGGCCACGAAGAAGGAGAAACGCATCGGTCGCGGCCAGGGCAGCGGTCGTGGTGGCACCTCCACGAAAGGTCACAAGGGCCAGAAGGCGCAGGCCGGCTACAACCACAAGCGTGGTTTCGAGGGTGGCCAGACGACGCTGACCCGTCGCCTGCCGAAGTTCGGTTTCACGAACCCCACCCGCGTGGAGTACAAGGGCATCAACCTGGACGCGATCCAGACCCTGGCCGACTCGAAGAAGCTCACCAGCATCGACCCCGGGGTGCTCTACGCCAATGGCCTGATCGCCAAGAAGGACAAGCTGAAGGTGCTGGGACGTGGTGAACTCAAGAGCGCCTTGAACATCACCGCGCACGCGTTCAGTGCCACCGCGAAGGCCGCCATCGAGGCCAAGGGAGGCAAGACCGAGACCATCGTGACCGTAGCAGAGAAGGCATGAAGAACCTGATCGAGACGATCAAGAACATTTGGCGCATCGACGAGCTGCGCCAACGGATCCTCATCACGCTGGGTCTGTTGTTGGTGTACCGTATCGGCAGCTTCATCGTGCTTCCCGGTGTGGACAGCGCGCGTCTGGCGGCGACCGGTGCGAGCGGCGGTGGCGGCATCGTGGAGATCCTCTCGATCTTCACCGGTGGTGCCTTCACGCGTGCGAGCATCTTCGCCTTGGGCATCATGCCATACATCTCGGCGTCCATCATCATGCAGCTGGCGGGCATCGCGGTTCCCACCGTGCAGAAGATGCAGCGCGAGGAGAGCGGCCGGCGGAAGATCAACCAGTGGACGCGCTACCTCACCATTCTTATCTGCGTGTTCCAGGCGCCGAGCTACATCTACGCCACGATCGACGAGGCAGCCCGTCCGGACAGCCAGTTCTGGTTGTTCACGAGCATCGTCATCCTCACCTGCAGCACCCTGTTCGTGATGTGGCTCGGTGAGCGCATCACCGAACGCGGTCTCGGCAACGGGATCTCCCTGATCATCATGATCGGCATCCTCGCACAGTTCCCGCAGAGCTTCGCGCAGGAGGTGGTGGGCCGCATGGGTCCCGGCGGTGGCGGTCTCGTGCTCCTGCTCGTGGAGGTCGTCATCTGGTTGTTGATCATCGCGGGTTGCATCCTGCTGGTGCAGGGTACGCGCCGTATCCCGGTGCAGTTCGCCAAGCGCGTACAGGGCAACAAGCAGTACGGTGGTGTGCGCAACTACATCCCCTTGAAGGTGAACGCGGCCGGTGTGATGCCGATCATCTTCGCACAGGCCATCGTGCTGATACCGATGTACCTGGCACAGGCCTTCGAGACACCGCCGAACTGGTTGGTGAGCATCGCGAACAGTCAGGGGATCTTCTACAACTTCACCTTGTTCCTCATGGTGGTGCTGTTCACCTATTTCTACACGGCCATCACCGTGAACCCGAACCAGCTCGCTGATGACATGAAGCGGAACGGTGGGTTCATTCCCGGTGTGAAGCCCGGTAAGAGCACGGCCAGCCACATCGATGAGCTCTTGTCCCGCATCACCCTGCCCGGAGCGATCTTCCTGGGCCTGGTGGCGATCCTGCCCGCCTTCGCCGGCATGGCTGGTGTCAAGCAGGGCTTCGCACAGTTCTTCGGCGGTACTTCATTGTTGATCATGGTGGGCGTGTTGTTGGACACGTTGCAGCAGATCGAGAGTCATTTGTTGATGCGGCACTACGATGGCCTGATGAAGTCAGGTCGGATCAAGGGTCGCTCAGGAGGCGCGGCATACGGCATGGCGGGATAGGTCATGGGTAAAGCCGTGATCATCCTGAGCGATGACGAAGTCGCATTGGTGAAGGAGAGTTCTTTGCTTGTTGGTAGGACCTTGGCCGAAGTGGCACGCCACATCGGGCCGGGCATGACCACCGGAAAGCTCGACGCGATGGCGGAGGAGTTCATCCGGGACCAGGGCGGTGTACCGGGCTTCAAAGGCCTGTACGGTTGCCCGAGCACACTGCTGATCAGTGTGAACGAAGAGGTGGTGCACGGCCTTCCGGGAGATCGGGAGTTGCGCGATGGGGACATCGCGAGCGTGGATTGTGGTGTGCTGATGAACGGCTTCTACGGTGACAGTGCCTACACGTTCTGTGTTGGCGAGGTGGCCGAAGGGACGCGAAGGTTACTGCTCGTGACCCAGGAATGCCTGAAGCTCGGTATCGCAGCAGCGGTGGAGAACAACCGCACGGGCGACATTGGCAACGCGATCCAGACCCATGCCGAGAAGAATGGCTATGGGGTGGTGCGTGAACTGGTTGGGCACGGCGTCGGGCGGAAGTTGCACGAAGCTCCTGAAGTGCCCAACTATGGCCGCCGCGGACACGGTGTCCGGCTGCGGAGCGGCATGGCGCTGGCGATCGAACCCATGATCAACATGGGAGTGAAGGAGGTGAAGCAATTGAGCGATGGCTGGACCGTGGTATCGCGGGATGGCAAGCCCAGTGCGCACTTCGAGCATACGGTGGTCGTCAGGCCAGGCCAGGCGGAGGTCCTATCCACGTTCCGGTACATCGAGGATGTGCTGGAGCAGAAAGGTGAATTGGTGAAGGCGTGACATGTCACGTCCTTGAAAGAGGAAATAGCATCGACCCGTGGGGTCGACTGAAGAAAGGAAGGAAACGAACGGAATGAGCAAGTCAGGAACGATAGAGCAGGACGGTGTCGTCAAGGAGGCGCTGGGCAATGCCATGTTCCGCGTGGAGTTGGAGAACGGTCACGTGATCATCGCGGGCATCAGTGGGAAGATGCGCATGCACTACATCCGCATCCTGCCTGGTGACAAGGTGAAGGTGGAGATGAGCCCGTACGATCTGAGCCGCGGAAGGATCTCGTTCCGATACAAGAGTTAACGCACGATACCCAGGAAACCATGAAGGTCAGGGCCTCCCTCAAACCACGCTCGGCGGATTGCAAGATCGTCCGCCGCAAAGGGCGTCTGTACATCATCAACAAGAAGAACCCGAAGTTCAAACAGCGTCAAGGCTGATAAACGCACGAGCATGGCACGTATCGCAGGCATAGACCTACCAAAGAGCAAGCGCGGGGTGATCGGCCTCACGTACATCTATGGCATCGGCCGCAGCACCGCACTGGACATCCTGGTGAAGTGCGAGGTGGATCCCGAGACGAAGGTGGACGACTGGACCGACGATGAGCAGGGCCGCATCCGTCAGTACATCACGGAACACGTGAAGACGGAAGGCGCGCTGCGGAGTGAGGTGCAGTTGAGCATCAAGCGCTTGGTGGACATCGGTAGCTACCGGGGCATCCGCCATCGTTCGGGCCTGCCCGTTCGCGGACAGCGCACCCGCACGAACAGCCGCACCCGGAAAGGCAAGCGGAAGACCGTGGCCAACAAGAAGAAAGCGACCAAGTAGGGGCGAGGCATGCCTCGCCCGGCTTGGGCGATGATGGTCAATTCCCCGACCAATAGAACACGACAATGGCAAAGCAAGAAGGCAAGGGCGGCGGAGCCGCTGGTAAGAAGAAGAAGAAGAACGTGGTGGTGGAGGCCTACGGTCAGGCGCACATCCAAGCCACGTTCAACAACCTGATCATCAGTCTCACGAACAACAAAGGTGAGGTGATCAGCTGGTCCTCTGCTGGCAAGAACGGTTTCCGCGGCAGCAAGAAGAACACGCCTTACGCGGGACAGTTGAGCGCCGAGGAAGCCGCACGCGAAGCCCACGAACTCGGTCTCCGCAAGGTGAAGGTGTTCGTGAAAGGTCCTGGCGGCGGACGCGAGAGCGCCATCCGTGCGCTGCACAACAGCGGTGTCGAGGTGACCGAGATCATCGACATCACACCCATGCCTCACAACGGCTGCCGTCCACCCAAGAAGCGCCGCGTATAAACCACTAACCCGTAGGAGCGCGAAGGACGCGTGCTCCGTTGTTGGTGCCCGAGGCACCCGAAAGAAAGACCATGGCACGTTACACAGGACCCAAGACCCGGATCGCCCGCAAATTCCAGGAGGCGATCTATGGCCCGGACAAGTGGATGGAGCGGAAGCCCCATGCCCCCGGACAGCACGGCCCCAATGCACGCCGTCGCAAGAAGGACAGCGAATACAGCAGTCAGCTTCGTGAGAAGCAGAAGGCCAAGTACACCTATGGCATCCTCGAGCGCCAGTTCGAGAAGATGTTCCACACGGCGGCGAGCAAGAAAGGCATCACCGGTGAGGTGCTGCTCCAATTGTGTGAATCGCGCCTGGACAATACGGTGTTCCGCTTGGGCATCGCTCCCACACGCCGTGCAGCCCGCCAGCTGGTGAGCCATGGCCACATCACTGTCGATGGTGCCGTGGTGAACGTACCGAGCTATGGCCTTCGTCCCGGGCAGAACGTATCCGTGCGCGAGCGCAGCCGCAGCCTGGAGACGATCACCAACAGCGTCTCGGTGAGCAACCGTCGTTTCGACTGGCTGGAGTGGAATCCCCAGACCATGAGCGGCCGGTACATCGCCGCGCCGGAGCGCGCGCAGATCCCGGAGAACATCCGTGAGCAGCTCATCGTCGAACTGTACAGCAAGTAAGAAGCCCTTGCGGCGAGATCTGAGGAGGAGGAGGATAGACCAACCCAACGAACAACGACCAAGCACACATGCCCATTCTCGAATTCCAGCGGCCCGACAAGGTCACGATGATCGAATCCGATGACAAGCGCGGAACCTTCGAGTTCCGTCCCTTGGAGCCGGGCTATGGCATCACCATCGGCAACGCCCTTCGCCGGATCCTGCTCAGCAGCCTCGAAGGCCACGCCATCACCGCCGTGCGGATAGACGGCGTGGACCATGAGTTCAGCACCATCAAGGGCGTGATCGAGGACATGACGGAGATCGTGCTCAACCTGAAGCAGGTGCGTTTCCGTCGTCAGCTGGACGACGTGAGCACCGAGAAGATCTCCTTCACGGTGACCGGCAAGGACAGTTTCACCGCCGGTGACATCGGCAAACACACCACCGGTTTCCAAGTATTGAACCCGGAACTGGTGATCGCCCACATGGAGAGCAGCGTGAAGCTTCACGTGGAGATCACCGTTGGCAAGGGCCGTGGCTATGTGCCCGCCGATGAGAACAAATCCGAGAGCGCGCCGATCGGGACCATTGCGATCGACAGCATCTTCACGCCGATCAAGAACGTGAAGTACACGGTGGAGAACACCCGCGTGGAGGAGAAGACGGACTACGAGAAGCTCAACATCGAGCTCGTTACCGATGGCAGCATCACGCCGAAGAACGCCCTGCAGGAAGCGGCGAAGATCCTGATCCATCACTTCATGCTGTTCAGCGATGAGCGTATCAGCCTGGACGTGGAGGAGCGCGCCACCGAGACCGCGGAGTTCGATGAGACCAGTCTCCACATGCGCCAGCTGTTGAAGACCAAGCTCGTGGACATGGACCTGAGCGTGCGTGCACTGAACTGTTTGAAGGCCGCTGACATCGAGACCCTCGGTGACCTCGTATCCTTCAACAAGAACGACCTCCTGAAGTTCCGCAACTTCGGGAAGAAGAGCCTCACCGAGCTGGAGGACCTGGTGGAGAACAAGGGCCTGAGCTTCGGGATGAACGTGAGCAAGTACAAACTGGACAAGGAGTGATCGTACGGGCGGATCCTGATCCACCCCAACGGATATTATCATGAGACACGGTAACAAGAACAACGCGCTCGGCCGCAAGAAGGCCCACCGCGACGCGCTGCTGAGCAACCTCGCGGTGTCGCTGATCGACCACAAGCGCATCGAGACCACCCTTGCCAAGGCCAAGGCCCTGCGCCTCTTCGTGGAGCCCTTGATCACCAAGAGCAAGGAGGACACGACCCACAGCCGCCGGATGATCTTCAGCGAGTTGCAGAACAAGGAGGCCACGGCCGCCCTGTTCCGTGACGTGGCACCAAAGGTGGCCAGTCGTCCGGGTGGCTATACGCGCATCATCAAACTGGGGAATCGCCTGGGTGATGCAGCGGAGATGGCCATGATCGAGCTGGTGGACTTCAACACCACCTACACCAAGGAGAAGGCCGCAGGTACAGCGAAGAAGACGCGACGTACGCGCCGCACCAGTGCCAAGACCGCCGCACCGAAGGCCGATAAGGCGGAGGGTGGTGAGGTCGCCGAAGATGGCGGCGGGACGAAGAGCGAGTGATCGTGGTCCGAACAACTCATGAAAGGGCGCCACATGGCGCCCTTTCTTTTATCAGCGACGAACGAAGGCGCAGCACGCGGGCACGATCACCAGTGGGATCAGGGGCACCAGGAACCGGCCGCTCCATTCGTCGTGCGTGAGCCCGATGAGGATGGTGTTCACCAGGAGGATGGCGAAGAGGGAACCCAGGCGCTCGTCGTTCCGTGAGCGCCACAGTCCGATCAATGCCAGCGGGTAGAGCAGATAGAACGACCCGTTCACCACATTGTGGGCCACGGAGAAGTAGGGGCGGCTCAGCGTGAACAGTGAGACGGCACGTTTCCATGTGATCCCGGCCCATTCGCGCACCCCGACCTGCTGCAGCAGATAGCGCTGGGCATCGAGGATGGTGGCACCGTCGAAACCGGAGGCATCGATCCCACCTACCCCGGCGATCACCTGACCAGCAGCAATGGGTTCCAGTTGCGGTGCTGCGATCCGTGGGACCGCGATCACAGCGCCGAGCAGGAACGCCACCGCGGCCACACGCATGCTCACCCTTGTCATGGCCGGCCTCGGAACGGTCCATTTCCAGAGCAAGGCCGGAACAACGAACATGACCCCGACCGGGCGGATCAATAGGATGAAGGCGCCAAGAACGGCGGTCATGGAATAGTTGCGCGGCCCCCGCTCCAAGCGCTCGAGGAAGAGCACGCTCATACAGAGGAAGAAATGTTCGGTGTAGAGCGCCAGGGTCCAGCTCTGGATCAGCGGGCAGAGAAGCAGCAGTGCGGAGGACAGGCCACCCAGCATGCGCGAGCCACTGATGCGAACCGTGAGCCTCCCGAGGGCTAGCGCCGCGAAGATCCCCAGTAACACCTGGGCAAGGATGGCCAGCTGCGGAAGACCGACCGCCACAAAGGGCAGGAGGAATAGGACGTATCCGGCGTACTTCAGGTAGTTCCCGGTAAGGTCGCTGAGGTCACCCTGCAGGACGGCCTCGGCACAACCGATGTATTTAGCCGCTTCCTTATCATCCAGTATCCCTTGATGCACGAACAGGACACCGAGGAGCACCAGGTGCAGAACGAGGATCAGCCAGCGCATAGCGGGATGCTCAAGCCTTGCCAGCAACAGGGAGAAGCGCACGATGCCCAAAAGTAGCGGGGCGTTATCAACACCTGTGGACGATCCACGCCGGTGCGTTCCACCGGGGCCGGGTATCTTTGCGCAACCTTCGACCGAATGCTCGTAAGCCAGCGTCCAGAAGCCCTCCTCCTGCTCGCCGATGGTACCGTGTTCCGCGGTCGGGCGATCGGTGCTTCAGGGATCACCGCCGGGGAGATCTGTTTCAACACCGGTATGACCGGGTACCAGGAGATCTTCACGGATCCGAGCTATACCGGCCAGATCATGACCCTGGCCTCGGTGCATGTCGGGAACTACGGCGTGAAGAAGGGGGAGGAGGAAGGCCCGAAAGTGAGCATCGCAGGTCTCGTGGTCAAGAAGTTCAGCGAGGTCTGGAGCCGGCAAGGCGGCGATGGATCCTTGAACGATTATTTGAAGGGGCAGGGCGTCGTCGGCATCAGTGATGTGGATACCCGGAAACTGGTCCGCCACATCCGTGACAACGGAGCGCAGAACGCCCTGATCAGTTCCACGGAAATGGACCTGAACGTGCTCAAAGCGCGGTTGGGATCGGCCCCGGACATGGCGGGCCTTGAACTATCAAGCACGGTGACCACCAAAAAGGCCTATGAGGTGGGGCCGTCCGACGCGGGGTTCCGAGTGGCTCTGGTCGACTTCGGGGTCAAACGGAACATTGAACGCTGCCTGACAGAAAGGGGCTGCCGGGTGCGTGTCTTCCCCATGGGCAGTGCCATGGAGGAAATGCTCGCGTGGAAGCCGGATGGCTTCATGTTGAGCAATGGTCCGGGTGATCCGGGCGCCATGAGCGACAGCGTCGAACTCGTGCGCCAGGTGGTGGACAGTGGTCTGCCCGTCTTCGGGATCTGTCTGGGTCATCAGCTCATGGCGGAGAGTCTGGGCATGGCCACGGAGAAGATGCACCACGGTCATAGAGGGATCAACCACCCGGTGAAGGATCTGACGACGGGTCGGGATGAGGTGACCTCGCAGAACCACGGCTTCGTGGTGCGCAGTAGCGAGGTGGAAGGCCATCCCGGCGTGGAGATCACGCACCTCCACCTGAACGATGGCAGTGTCGCTGGCTTCCGGATGACCGACCGGCCGGTGTTCGCGGTTCAATATCATCCGGAGGCTGGCCCGGGTCCTTACGACAGCCGCTACCTGTTCGATCGGTTCGTTGAGAACATGCGTGACGCGATCGCCGTAGAACGCGTCCATTCCCAGAAAGCCTAACGCCTTTAGCATGAGTTTGATCGCCAAGATCCAGGCCCGTGAGATCCTCGATTCACGGGGCAATCCGACCATTGAAGTGGACGTATGGACCGATACCGGGCACATGGGCCGGGCGGCGGTCCCGAGTGGTGCGAGCACCGGAGCCCACGAGGCCGCCGAGCTGCGCGACGGGGACAAGAAGCGTTACCTGGGCAAGGGTGTGTTGAAAGCCGTTGAGAACGTGAACAACACCCTCAACAACGAGCTGAACGGTGCGTTGGTAACGGACCAGGCGATGATCGACAAGGCATTGATCGCCCTGGATGGTACGCGCAACAAGTCGAACCTGGGTGCCAATGGGATCCTGGGAGTGAGCCTCGCGGTTGCCAAGGCCGCAGCGAGCGAGGCGGGGCTGCCCTTATACCGCTACGTGGGCGGTGTGAACGCGAACACCCTGCCTGTTCCGCTGATGAACATCCTCAATGGAGGTGCCCACGCTGACAACAAGGTGGACGTGCAGGAGTTCATGATCATGCCAGTGGGTGCCGCGCGTTTCGCCGATGGCCTGCGCATGGGTGCGGAGATCTTCCATGCGTTGAAGACCGTCCTCAAGAAGAAGGGTCTGAGCACCAATGTGGGTGATGAAGGTGGGTTCGCGCCGGACCTGCCCAGCAACGAAGAGGCACTGAAGCTGGTGATGCAGGCCATCGAGCAGGCTGGCTATGAACCCGGCCGAGATGTCGTGCTCGCCCTGGACTGTGCCAGCACCGAGTTCTACGATGCCAAGAAGAAGCGCTACACCCTGGAGAGCACCGGCGACAGCCTCACCAGCAAGGAGATGGTAGCCATGTGGGCCGATTGGGCGCAACGCTACCCCATCGTGAGCATCGAGGACGGCATGAGCGAGGATGATTGGGATGGTTGGAAACTACTGACCGAGACCATCGGCGACCGGGTGCAGCTAGTGGGCGATGACCTCTTCGTGACCAATACGCAGCGCCTGAGCGAAGGCATCGACAAGGACATCGCGAACAGCATCCTGGTGAAGGTGAACCAGATCGGGACGCTCACAGAGACGATCGAAGCGGTTGACATGGCACATCGCGCCGGCTACACGAGCATCATGAGCCATCGCAGCGGCGAGACCGAGGACAACACCATCGCTGACCTGGCCGTGGCCCTGAATTGCGGAATGATCAAGACGGGCAGTGCCAGCCGCAGTGACCGGATCGCGAAGTACAACCAGCTGCTGCGGATCGAGGAGCAATTGGGTGCGGCGGCAAGGTATCCGGGCCGGGCCCTGCGCTACGTGGGCAGGTAGACCGTTCGGTGCGTCAGATCATCGACCGGCTGCTCTTTCGTAGACCGGTCATTGGCTCAGGCCCAGGTATTGGTCCAGCAACACCTGTTCCAGTGCTTTCCCGTTCAGCAGGTGCTCCGCATCAGCGACACGGCTGCGCGCCGTATCCCTTCGCTGCAACAACTGGCCGGAGAGGTTGTCGTAGACCAGGCATTGCCCGGTATCCGCTATGCCGAAGCCGTCGTCGAAGGTCCAGAACGCGAAATGAGGGATGGTCGGGTCGAAGAGGTCTTTGCTCCAGAGTGAGCGGATGCCGGGCAGCCCAAGCTGTGCCAGCAAGGTGGCGGCAAGATCGACGTGTGTGCCGAAGGTGTTGTTGGTGGTCCCACGCAGATCGGGCTTCAACGCACCGCCTGTGATGAGCAACGGGATCCGGTGGCGCTCCGCAGAGTAGTTCCCCCGGTTGTGCGGGAGGTAGTGGCCGTGGTCCGCAACGATGATCACGAGCGTGCTGTCGTACCACGATTGTTGCCCACACGCGGTGATGAAGGCTGCGAGCGTGCGGTCCGTGTAATGCACACTGTTCCGGTATTGCTGGGGTTGGTCCTTTCCCCGGAACCCTTCGTCCACCGGCACATCGAAAGGTTCATGGCTCGTACTGGTCATCACCGTGTGGAAGAACGGTCCATTGGCATCGCGCGTATCCTCGACATGGAAGGCGAACAACTCCTCGTCGTAAGCCCCCCAGGGCGTTCGGCGCTTGATGGGAAAGGAGTGCTCATCATGCACCCTGTCGAAGCCCATGGCCTCGAGGTACGCACGTGTGTTCGCGAAGGCTACGTCACCCGCGTAGTAATATGTGGACCGATAACCTGCGGAATCCAGCAGGTTCACCAAGCTGGGTAGCCGGTCGAACTTGCCATACTGCCGGATGATCGTGGTCTTGGGCTGGGAGGGGAAGCTGCTTATCGTGGCGCACAATCCTTGTTCCGTTCGGAAGCCGGTGCTGTAGAAGTTGGTGAACAGCAGGCCGTCCTCGGCCAGTCGGTCAAATCCAGGTGTCACACCACTATCGCCGCCAAGCACCCCCACGACATCAGCGGTCCAGCTTTCAAGCAGGATGAGCATGATGTTCGGCCGCTGCACGGTCGAGATCCTTTGCGCGGGGCCAAGGCTGGCCTGGTGCACGGCGTTGAACCGCTGTTCAGCTTCCGTGGCGGACATGAAGCGATAGGGGTTCGTCCCGATCTCAGGTGGTTCGGCCAGCAGCACGATCACGTTCCAGGTGCCGTTGAGCGCGCCCAGGTTAAGGACCGGGTGGGCGCAGTAGTAGGACCAGCTCCGATCGATGGGGAAGGGTTGCGTTCCACCGCGCATGCCGATCAGCATGGCAAGGGGCAGAAGAACAGGCGCCGCGAAGCGCTGCCATTTCCTGGTCGCCAGAAAGGACCGATCGTGGTCGATCCGGAAGAGCACGAGCAATGCAACGGCGCATTGAGCTAGGAAGATGACGGTCAGCTGTGCCACAGGTGCTCCTGCCACCGCATGCATCGCTTCCTCGGGATAGGCGAGGTAGGACAGCGCCTTGTGGTTCACCTTGGTGCCCCAGGCGGTGAACAAGGCGATGTCGCATACGTTGATGAAGCAGGTGAGGACGACCAGGGTGGCAGTGATCGGCCTCAAGGCACGGCGCACGCCCTTGATCTCACGGAACAGAAGGGTGATCCCCAGGAGACCGATCGGAAGGACCAGGTAGCATGCCGTGGACAGGTCCATGGGCAAGGCGCGCCGGAAGCCTTGCCACAACGTCGCATCCGGGATACCGGCCAGGCGGGTGGTGTCGAAGAAGATGAAGCACGCCTGTTGCACCAGGAAGAGTCCCACCCAGAAAAGGACGAGCTTGAGCAGGAAAGAGGCCAGGTCACGCATCGGCCGGACGAAGGTCGTTCAAGAGGACGATGGACACATGGTATCTCAACGGGCGATGACCACGCTGCCGATGTGGACATCGGGCTTGGTGCCGGTGGAGAGGACGATGGAATAGCGGCCAGCGGCGATATCCTCGGTCAACATCGTAAGCTGTTGGCTCTGCAGGACTCCAGAGCGCACGATCCTGCCACGGCCATCGATCAAGCGTATGGAGCCGCCCGGGTTCACCACATCCGTTCGGATGGTGATCGATGTGGTCGCCGGATTGGGTCCGATGTGCCATGATCCGGTGGTCTGGTGACCATGGATGCCGACCGGGCTTGTCCGCCAGGCCAGAACATATTCGCCGGTGGCAAGGCTGTCGAGGTCCATCCGGCCGAAACCATCGGTGGCCGATCCCATGGTGAATACCAGGTCACTCCACTTCACCCAAGGTGCATCCGGGCCATGGCGGTGCAACAGGACGAGGCTGTCCTCGTGGAAGGCAACACCCAATGTGTCATGAAGAAGGCCTGGGTCAAGGGTGTTGAGGTTGTTGCGGCCATCGAAGAAGAGGCGACCACTGAAGCGTTGTGGATCGGTCCAGTCACCCGTGAATCGCCAGTATCGGTCAGGGGAAATGACGTAAGCGAAGGGTTCGACGAAGGTCCCTTCATCGGCGGGCACCCAGTACTGTTCCATGCGCATGAGCGTTGCCGGACCGGTGCGCGGGCGCAATTCGAAGTTCGCTGGCGTGGAGTTGATGGCGACGGTATTCGTCACCATGTGGGTGCTGCCCGTGAATCCAAGCGAGAGACGGTCATCGTCGTTCAGCCAGATGAAGGCGGGTTCAAAGGGGATGGTCAGGCTCACCTCCGTGCTCGTTCCTCCGACCAGGATGGTATCCCGGAGAATGTTGGTGGTATCCGTTCCGACGACCGCAACGGTTAGCGGCACCGAGGTATAGGGCTGTGCGGGCCCGAACTGCTTCTGCCCCAGGGTGAGCTGGATGACCCATGCATCCTCCGTTGGTGTCACCGTCTGTGCATCGATCTCGAAGGCCGCCCAGCCGGGCTGCAGGATCCAGTCCGTGAAGAAGGAGGTGAGGTCGATACCACTGGTCATGCTCAGATGATCCCGGAGGATCCCGGTGTTCACGGGTTGGAACGCATAGGTCCCCAGGAAGCTCGTCAATCCATCGAAGAAGGCCTGATCCCCAACATAGCTGCGAAGGCTATGCAACACATCCGCACCTTTGTTGTAGGTGGTGGTGCCATAGGTCCAGGTCTGGGGCATATCGCCCAAGGCCCACCAGCCTTCATCCACAAGGTGTGCGCGTTGTACCATGCTCCGGTGATTGGAGCGGACTTCGGACATGTACCGTGACCGCCCGTATACTTGTTCCAGAAAGAGGTAGCTCAGGTACTCGGCGAAGCCTTCGTTGATGTACATCTCCTCGGCACGCTCGCAGGTCACGAGATCGCCGAACCAGTGATGGGCCAGTTCATGCGCCATGGTCGTCTCATAGGACAGGGATCCATCGGCGATGGAAGAAGGATAATGGATGCTGGTACTATGTTCCATGGCACCCACTGGGGTGAGCACATATCCCACCTTCTCCCATCGATAGGGTCCGAACCGGTCCTCGAAATGCGCGAAGGCGTCGGCCAGGTGTATGAAGGAGGCGCGCATATCGGAGGTGTCGCCAGCGGAAGCGATGAGCTCAACGGGCACAGTGCCGCCCATGATGCTGGGCAGGGTGTCGCGGGCCACGGTGTAGTTCGCCGCCGCGACGGATACCAGGTAAGCGGGCATGCTTCCCTGACAGGACCAGTGGTTGATGAGGGTGTCACCGCCCAAGGCGATCCGCTCGACAAGGGAGCCGTTGCACCAGGCCTTCTTGCCCCCGGCCGTGCGAATGAAGAATTCGTAGGTGCTCCGTTCCACGAAGTCGTCCAGGCAGGGGAACCAGGTTCGTCCGTATGAGTGTGGCACACTTTCGAAGGCCACGCCGAGGTTGTAGATGAGCGAGGTGTTGGTATAGAAGCCGCCGAAACCGCTCGGATCGGTCACCGGGTCACCGCCATAGTGGACCGTGAACACCACCGTGTCGACGATGTTCAGGGGGACATCGGGTGTCAGCGTGAGCAGGAAGCCGTCCTGTGCGTGGCTCCAGGTCACTCCCTGACCCGTCACCGAATCGGTCGCGAGTCCTTCCAGGTTCAGGTCGAAACTCTCCAAGCCATCCATGCGAGGAACGGCCGTGATGGTGCACGCCCCACGGATCAGACTGCCCAGGGTCAGGTCCAAGGTGATCCGTTGGTGCAGGATGTCTATCGGGGCAGGGGAGACGCTCCTCTGCTTGGTCGCTACTGGTCGGCGCCCCCCCTGCTTGGACTCCGCGCAGCTCCGTTGCGCCGTCACACGTTCGCTCGTAACGGATAGGAGGACGGTCAATAGGAGGATGGACCCACGGAATGTGATCATGTTCAAAGGTAGAAGCGACATCCGTCATGACATGGGACCTCTGGATCCCTAACTTTGGTGCAACTGGTTGGGATCCTAACCAGAATGCTCAGCCCCCATGAAGCCAAGTACGGAACTGCACGACCTGATCAAGTCGTTGACCAAATCGGAGAAGCGGTTCTTCAAGCTGCATTCCTCGCTGCAGGCGGGGGACAAGAACTACCTGAGGATCTTCGATGCGATCGACAAGCAGAAGGCTTACGACGAGGAGGCGATCAAGAAGCAGTTCGCCAAGGAGACCTTCATCAAGCATCTGCCATCAGAGAAGAACCACCTGTACAAGCTGATCCTGAAATCGCTGCGTGCCTTCCATGCCGAAAGCTCGGTGAGCGGGATCCTGAAGCAGGAGATCAAGAACATCGAGATCCTCTATCAGAAGGCGCTGTACTCCGAGTGCAACAAGCTTCTGCATCGGGCCAAGCGGATCGCCAAGGAGAATGAGCGGTTCTACTACTGGTTCGAGTTGCTGAGCTGGGAGAAGATGCTGCTGGAGGAAGCCTACGAGAGCGGGGAGTTCACCAAGGACCTGGATGCGCTCATCGAGGAGGAGCGTGTGGTCGTTGAACGGCTTCGCAACCTCGCGGCGTACCACATCCTCTATAGCAAGATCAACTACGTCTTCCGGAGTGGTGGCTATGTGCGTACAGAAGAGGAGCACGCCATGGTGGAGGAGATCAGTGAGCACCCATTGATCAAGGGGAAGAACACCGCGCTGTCACGCAGGGCCGCAACGATCTGCTATTACACCCAGGGATTCTGCCACTGGGCCAAGCGGGATTGGGCGACCAGCTTGGAGAAGTTCGTGCGGGTGCGGCAGATCCTCGATGATCATGTGCAGATCCGGTCCGACCTGCCCAAGCGCTATATCCGTACGCTGCACTATATCGTCAATGCGCAGATCGAGCTGAAGGACCTGAAGAACGCCAGGGCCAACATCAAGTACCTGCGTGAACTCCCCGGACAACCGGGTTTCGGAGGTCAGAACATCGAGGCCCAGGTCTTTGTGGCCAGTTTCCTTGGTGAATTGCGCCTGCTGGACCGGAGTGGGGAGCATGCCAGGGCCATTGCGCTGACGCAGACCGTGATCGAGGGGATGGAACAACTGGGTGACCGGTTGCACAAGGAGCATGAGCTGGAGTTCTACTTCACCCTGGCCTGCGTGCACTTCGGTGGTGACGAGATGAACAAGGCGCTCTTCTGGTTGAACAAGGTGCTGAATGACAATGAGCCCACACTTCGCCAGGACATCTTCACCTACGCCCGTCTTTTCAACCTGGTGATCCACTACGAGCTCGGGAATTACGATCTGCTGGAGTACATCGTGCGTTCCACGCATCGGTTCCTGAACAAGCGCCAACGCGCGGATGGCATGGAAACGGTCCTCATGGAGCATATCAAGAAGCTGGCCCGCACGCCCGACCCGGTGGCGAAGCGCGAACTCTTCCGGTCGATGCTCGTGAAGTTCGAGGTATTGCTCAACGACGCCAACGAGAGCCTTGTTCTCAAGTACTTCGATGTCCTCTCCTGGGTGACCTCCCGCATCGAGGGCGTCCCGTTCAGTGAGGTTGTCCGCCGCCAGGTCGCGGTGAAGTAGACCTCAGGGCCGGTCGTTCGTTACGGCCATGGTGGCCACGCTCGTCACGGTGAATTCTGTTCGCCTGTTCGCCTGGTGCTCCTCTTCGGAACAACGCACACCGTTCCCACACCCGTTCACCAGGCGTTCTTCGCCGTAGCCTTTCGCAACGATGCGGTCCGGGTCCACTCCACGCTGGATGAGGTAGTTGACCGCGGCGTTCGCGCGTGCGTCAGAGAGCACAAGGTTGTAGAGGTCACCGCCGCGACTATCGGTATGGGAGCCGAGTTCGAAGGACATGCGTGGGTTCTCCATGAAGAGACGGGCGATCTCATCAAGCTCCCTGGCCGCGTCCGATCGGATATCCCAGCTGTCGTAGTCGTAATAGATGTTGTTGATCGCGATGGCTTCACCAAGGCGCAGACGGGTCATGTGGAGGGGTGCGTTCAGGGTATCACGGCTCGTCAGGCCTCTGGTGCTCACCATGCGCGAGGTGGTGAGCATGTCCTCACGCGATCCCCGCAAGGTGTAGTCACTGTTCGGTTTGAGCTTGAAGGTGAACAGACCATCCGGACCGGAAAGGGTGGAATCGTCCTCCCCTGTGCCCAGGTGAGTGAGGGTGACGGCCACATCAGGCAGGAAATTCCCATCGTCATCCACCGTGAAGCCCACCAGGTCGAACATCGGTTCATAGAGTGTGAAGGCATAGATCTGGTCCGAACCGTCACGGTCGCTGCTGAGGAAGCCGGCCTTGCCGGTGCTGTCCATCATGAAGAAGAAGTCGTCCCGAGGCGTGTTGATGGGCGCCTTCAGGTTGACCGGATCGGACCATTGCCCATCGATCTCCTGCGTCTCGAAGATGTCCAGTCCCCCCATGTTGAGGTGACCCGTGCTCGCGAAGTGCAGCGTGTTCCCGTTCACCGTGGGGAACACCTCATTGCCGGGTGTGTTGACCGTGGGGCCGAGGTTCTCGGGCTCGGACCAGCCGGTTCCATTATCCCGGCATCGCCAGATGTCCGATCCACCGAGGCCACCAGGACGGTCCGAGGCGAAGTACAAGGTGTGTCCGTCATTGCTCAGCGCAGGATGCCCGGTGGACCAGTGGTCACCATTGTACGCGAAGGCGTGCAGGTCGCTCCATGCACCTGTGCTGTCCAGTTGAGCCCGGAACAACATCAGCTGACTGGTGTTCCGCTCGTCCTTAAGGAGCTTGCGTTGCGCGTAGTTGCTCCGCGTGAAGTACAGGGTGCGCCCGTCGGCACTGAGCGCTGCAGGCCCTTCGTGATAGATGCCGTTCACGCTTCCTCGAATGGGTTCGGCCTCGAGCCATGTCACCTCCGTCCTGGAAGTGGTGTGGTACAGGTCGAGGAAGGAGTGGCCGTTCCAGGGGTTGCCGTTCCGGTCATCGACCTGTTCCTCGCCGGCGAAGAGAAGTCCATTCTTGTACGGGATCCCCCCGATGGCCGTTGATACACCGGGAATGGTGATGCGATTGACGAAGAAGCGGGTCGAATCAGCATAGAAGGAACCATAGCCCTGGGTGGATGCGAAGAGGTCCAGCGCATATCGGTTCTCCGGGGTCTGTTCCAGCACCCGAAGGAACTGGTCAGCCGCTTCATCCTGCGCACCGGACATGCGAAGCACCTCTCCGAAATGCAGTGCCGTGTCACCGCTCAAAGGGTGCGCGGCGTGCAGGATCCGGTAGTGCTTGAGGGCCTGTTCCCAGGCGTTGTGCCTGCGATAGGAATCGGCGAGGCGGGCACGCACCGTTCGATCCTCCTGGTAGGAGAGCACCTTCTCGTACAGTCGTTCGGCCCGGGTGTACTGCATCAGGTCGTAGGCCTGATCGGCGAGTTGCGTCCGGGTGCTCGTACATCCGGTAAGGACGGCGAGCGTCGAGAAGAGGGACCATTTCCAGACGGGCTTCATCATCAGAAGTAGCGTGGTGATCGGATGCGGATGGGCTCCTTGCCGAAGTCCAGACCGAGCATCACTTCATGGCTGCCGCTGGTGTAGGTGCGGAGCCGGGAGGTTGACATGTCATAGGCGTAGCCGATGCGGAGCATGGGGTTCACCTGGTATTCAAGCATGCCGACGAGGGCATCGCCGGTGCGATATCCGAGGCCCAGCCAGATCCTGGAACGGTAGAGCACGTTGCAGTTGATATCGGCCTCGACCGGTGCCGCTGGCGTGAAACGCACCATGGTGCTGGGCTTGAGATCGAACGATTCATTGAGGTTGAACACATGACCGGCGTGCAGGTAGTAGTGCTGGGTGAAGTAGTTCGTGACCGCTCCATTGATGTTCTGCACAAGGCCCTTGTCCGTGGCATGGATCGTGGGAACGGAAAGACCGACGTAGGAGTACAGGTCATACCAGTAGACACCGAATCCGAACTTGCCCACGGGTTTGTTGGTAATATCACCTTGGAAGACCTGGTCGCTGGCATCCCAGTAGGTCAGCTGGCTCAGTCGGGCCGAGTAGACGGAGACTCCGGCACGCAGCCCCAGTGCGAGCTTGCTCTCCGGTCCGAGCCGAAGGTGGTATGCGTAGTGGCCGGCGATGTCCAGGTCACGGCTGACACCGATCTGATCGTGCACCACGGAAAGGCCGGCTCCCATCTTCCCGTTCAGGAGCGGGGCATCCAGGGCCATCATGCTCGTTCGAGGAGCACCTTCGACCTGCAGCCACTGGCTGCGATGCAGCAGGCTTCCGCTCATGTACGGATGGCTGCCCGCGTATGCCGGGTTCAGGAAGAGCTGGTTGAACATGTACTGGCTCACCATGACCTCCTGCTGCGCCAACGCTGGTGTTGCACAGACGAAGGCGAGCAGCACTGCATATACGGGGCGAAGGGATATCATTGTTCGTTCGGGCATCAGCGGCGCAGATCAACGTACCCCTGCAGGGTACGAGAGCCATCGTTTATACTGAGGATCACGAAGTAGGTTCCATTGGGGAGTTGACCGCTCTGGTTGCTCTCGCCCGCCCATTCATTGTGATAATCAGGACGTTCGTAGACCACATTGCCCCATCGGTTCACCACGGTGAACAGGTTCTTCGGGTAGGCTTCGATCCCGCGGACCACGAAGCGCTCGTTGTCGTTGTCGCCATTCGGGCTGAATGCCGTGGGCATGGCGAGGTCCGAGGGCTCGTTGATCTCCACCATCAGGGTCGCAGTGCATCCGTTCGCATCGGTCACCATCAGGCTATACGTCCCAGCCGCGAGGCCTGCGATGCTCTCGGTAGTTGCTCCGTTCGACCAAGCGAAGAGATAGGGTGCGCTGCCTCCGCTCACCGCGTTGGCGATGCTTCCATCCTGGGCGCCGAACGCGCTGACGTTGTATCCCGACGCATGACTGCTCACCAGGGTGTCGAAGGTGATCGCGGCCGGTTGCTGCACCTCGTAGGTCCCTTGGAAGGTGCAACCGGCCGCATCCACGATCGATACGGTGTAACTGCCGGCTGAAAGGCCATCGAGGTCCTCGGTGGTCGCTCCGTGGCTCCACGTGATGTTGAACGGAGCGGTTCCGCTGGAGACGGTCAGATCAACGGCACCAGCGGCTTCTCCATGGCAGGGCGTGGCGCTGATGGTCGCTTCAGCTTCCAACAGCGGTGACCCGATGATGATGGCCGATGCCTGGACGGTGCAGCCGTTCGCATCCGTGATGACCACGTTCAATTCACCAGGGGCAAGACCCGCAAGGTCCTCGGTAGAGGCGCCGTTATCCCATTCGTATTGGAATGGACCACTGCCACCGGTCACCGTCAGGTCCACGGTACCATTGTCGCCAGCGCACGCCGCCGAAGTGGCGCTCGTGGTGGCATCGAGCGCCAACGGCGCCTCCAGGGTGCTGCAGTCCTGGGCTTCACAACCGTTCGCATCGGTGATCACGACGCAATAGTCACCGGGCCCCAACCCTGTGATCATGGGATCGGTCGAGGAGAGCCCGTTCGGTCCGCTCCACGCATAGATGAAAGGCTGGGTACCACCGGTCACGATGGTCTCGATGGAGCCATCCGCCGCGTTGGCACACGATATCTCGGATCCGCCAGGGAAGTTCGAGGTGTTCAGGGTCGGAAGCACGGGTACCGGGGAGATGATGTCCACGACATCCACGGAGGTGCACCCGTTCATGTCGGTCGCTGTCACGGTGTAGGTGCCGGCGGCAAGACCGCTCAGGTCCTCCAGCGTGGAGCTGAAACCATCAGGGCCGGACCAGCTCTGTGCGTATCCACCATTGCCGCCAGTGATGGTCAGGTCGATGGCTCCGTCGCTCGTGCCATGACAGCTGGTGCCCGAGCCGTTGTAGCCCGCTACGCTCGTGGTCGTGGACAGGACACTGTCGGGCTGGGACAGTGTGACCACGGTGAAGAAGCTGCAGTTATTGGCGTCGGTGACCACGAGTTCATAGTTGTAGTCGCCGGCGGGCAGGCCGGTGACATCCTCAGTGCTGAACTCGATCTCGTCAGGGCCTCGCCAGCTGAAGGTGTATGGTCCTGAGCCACCCGTGATGGTCGCGTCGATCGAGCCATCGCTGGCCCCGAAGCAGCTCACATTCGTGCCGGAGGGGTAGACTGAGAGTGTGAGCTCAGCGGATACACCGTCCAGGGGTTCGGTGAGTGTGATCAACGTATCCGTTGTACAACCCGATGCATCCGTGATGTGGACCTCGTAATCGCCGGCCAGGAGACCGGAGTTACCGGCCTGCTGGGATTGATATCCGTTTGGGCCGGAGATCCCGATCGCATAGGGTGCGGTGCCACCTGTCGGGTTCAGCTCGATCACACCGGTGCTGTCGCCCTGGCATTGCAGGTTGTATGATCCGTAGAAGGAGACATAGGGTCCTGCATCGAGCGGAAGCGGCCCTTCAAGCTCGGTGGTGAACATGCCCGAGCACCCGAGGTCGTCGGTGATCTCCACGGTATAGGCGCCATTGGCGAGTCCGACCGGGTCCTGGTCAGAGGACGTGAACCCATCGGGTCCATTCCAAAGGACCGCGTATGTGGAACCACCACCTGTGATGCTCAGGTCGATGCTGCCGTTAAGGCCGTCGGCACAGGGGTTCGATACCTGCTGGAAGCTGGCATGCAAAGGTGCCGGTGCGCCAAGGATGAGGAGGCTGTCGTTCCGGCAACCGTTCACATCGGTCACTGTCAAGGAATAGGTCCCGGGTCCGAGGTCGGACAGGTCCTCGTCCTGTGACGAGAATCCGTTCGGTCCGATCCACTCGAACTGATAGGCGGGAGCGCCACCGGTCACGGTGACCTCGATACCACCGTCATCACCGGCGCAGCTCACCTGATCTCCATTGAAGTCCGTGAGGGCGATCACAACTTCCAGTTCATCTGGCGCGGTGAGCGTAGCGGATGCGGACCCCGTGCAGCCGAGCGCATCGGTGACGGCCAGGTCGTACACGCCGGCCACCAGGCTCATCAGGTCCTCGGCATCGCTCGTGAATCCATCCGGTCCGGTCCACGCATAGGTGTAGGCGGGCGTTCCACCGGTCACCGTGGCGTTGAACACACCGATCGCGAGCGTCGCACACGGGATGTTGTATCCTCCGTTGTAGGTGACCGAAGCGAGGTCGACCGACAATGGTGCGGGTTGTGTGAGGGTATGCTCGCTTGCGTGGGAGCATCCGTTCGCATCGGTCACTGTCAGGGAATAGGTGCCGGCGACAAGGCCGCTGATCACCGCCGTTGATGCGTTGAACAGGTCCGGTCCGGTCCAGGTGATCGAGTATGGTGCGGTCCCACCCTGGATCGCGGCCTCGAGCTGGCCATCCGCTCCGCCATGGCAGGTGATGTTCTTCCCGTCGCTCAGTGTCGTCGCCGTCACGTTCACTTCGACGGTGGCAGGCGCGGTGAGCGTGTAGGAGACGGAAGAGGTACATCCGTTCGCATCCGTGATCAAAGCGTCATAGGTGCCGGGGTCCAGACCCGTTCTATCCTCGCTGATCACGCCATCATTCCACGAGACCGTGAACGGTGCTGCTCCACCTGCAATGCTGAGGTCGATGCTGCCGTCCGCAGCACCTGCACAGGTGACGTTGTTCCCGTTGATCTCCGAAAGCGTGGCCGCGACATCCATCGGCTGTGGTGCTGCGAGTTCGATGGTCGCCTGTGCGGTACAACCGTTCTCATCCATCACGATGACCTGGTAGGTTCCGGCATCGAGCCCATCGATCACGGCTGTATCGGCTGTGAATCCGGCCCCATTGCTCCATGTGATCGAGTAGATGCCGGTGCCTCCTTGCAGGGTCAATGCGATGCTTCCGTCACTGCCCCCTGCACATGCGATCTGATCCCCGCTGGCGTAGAGGCTCGTGGTGTGGGCGATCTGCAGCGGGGCGGGTGCGGTCACGATGGCTTGAGCGATCGTGCTGCATCCGTTCGCATCGATGATGCTCGTCATATAATTGCCAGGTGCAAGTCCGGATGGATCCTCATCCGTTGATGCGAAGCCATTCGGGC
Organism: Bacteroidota bacterium; assembly: GCA_029573495.1. Taxonomy (GTDB): domain Bacteria; phylum Bacteroidota; class Bacteroidia; order Flavobacteriales_F; family PHOS-HE28; genus PHOS-HE28. Next base: position 28,386 of record JAKQEI010000109.1, read on the forward strand.
CGTTCCAGCCGATGGTGTACGGGGTCGTTCCACCCTGCACGGAAAGGTCGATGGATCCATCGTCGGCACCAGCACAACTGATCGGTGCGGTGGTGGTGGATCCGGTCAATTGGATGGGGGCTGACAGGCTGAAAGAGGTCGTGGAAGTACAGCCGTTCTCGTCCGTCGCGACCACGGTATAGTTGGCGGCCCCGAGTCCGAAGATGTCCTCCGAGGACGCGGTGAATCCATTGCTGCCGGACCACTGGAAGGTCGGGCTTCCCACGCCTCCCGTAACGGTCAGATCGATGCTGCCATCATTACCGTTCGCACAGGAGATAGCCCACCCCAGGTGGTCGCTCACCGTTCCGTTGATGACGATCGGTGCGGGCTCATCGAGTTCCACCTGCGTGTTCGCGGTGCATCCATTGGCGTCCGTGATGAGCGCTGAATAGGTCCCGGCTGCGAGACCGCTCAACGAGGCGCTCGATCCGCTGAAGCCATTGGGTCCGGTCCATTGGATCGCCATCGGAGCGGTTCCCCCGGTCACTGCCAGCTGGATGGAACCCGATGAGGCTCCCGCACAGCCGATGGAGGTACCGCCCGGGGTGTTGGAGGTGATGATCGATGGAACGATCGATGCGGGTCCGGTCAATGTCCGGTCCACACTGGTGGTACATCCATTCAGGTCTGTAACAAGCAGCGTGTAGTTGCCGGGTGCTAGACCTGCGATGTCCTCCGTGGCCGCGGTGAAGGCGTTCGGACCGCTCCACTGGTAGGTGTACGGCGTCGTTCCGCCCGTGATGGTCGCGTTGATACTGCCGTCGTTCGCGCCGCTGCAACTGATGTTCGTACCGCCGTGAACGCTCGGAACAAGGGAGGCCGCAAGCACGGCCGGTCCGGTGATCACGTGGGTGAGGACCGCTGCGCAACCGTTCGCGTCATCGACGCTCACGTGGTAGCTGCCGCTCGTCAGGCCGCTGATGTCCTCGGTGCTGGCGGAGAAGCCGGCCGGACCGTTCCAGGTGATGGTGAACGGACCCGTGCCGCCGGTCACGGTCAGGTCGATCGCTCCGTTGTTCGCGTTCGCGCAGGAGACCCCCCAGCCACCTGGATGGCTGGTGCTGGTGGCGCTCAACTGGAGTGAACCGGGCTGGCTCACATTGAACGCTTCCGTGACCGAGCATCCGTTCGCATCGGTCAGTTCGAGCACATAGCCGCCCGCCCCGATCGAGCTGAGGTCCTCCGTATCGGCCGTGTATCCGCCCGGGCCGGACCAGGAGTACGTATATGGTACGGTGCCTCCGGTCGCCGTGATGTCCACGGCACCGGTCGCGCTGCCTTGGCAGGCGGCGGTGGTCACATCGCCCGTGAAGGTCAGCGCCGTGGGTTCGACGATCGTGATGACAGTGTCCTTTGCACAACCGTAGAAGTCCACCAAGTGGAGCGAATACTCACCTGGGCTGAGCCCGTCGATATCCTCCAGACCGGTTGTTTGAGCATCCGGTCCGGTCCAGATGTGGGAATAAGGCGCGTTACCACCGCTCACAGTAAGGTCGATGCTGCCATCGTTGGATCCATGGCAGCTGATGTCCGCCGCAACGGCGTTCATGGCCAGGGGTGCCGATGCACCGATGATCGTGACCGGATAGTGTTTGGTGTGGTCGCACCCGTTGGCATCGGTCACCGCGACCATGTACAACCCGGGGGCGAGTCCGGTCACCGTTGGGCCTGTCGCCGCAGGATCGGTGTCCCACGTGATGAGATACGATCCACTACCTCCAGTTACCGAGATCGTCGCGGCACCATCATGTGCGCCAAAGCAGCTCTCATGGGTGATGGTCTCGAAGAAGGCATCCACCTCGGCAGCGGGCTGGGTGATGTTGACCGAGGTCGTGGCGATGCAGCCGTTCGCATCCGTGACTTGCACGCCGTATTGACCGGCGATCAGATCGACCGCTTGAGGACCGAGCTGCATGGGAACCGAGCTCCAGGTATAGGTGTAGGGAGGGGTTCCACCTTCCGCGAGGGCGGTCGCGCCGCCGGTGTTCGCTCCGTGGCAGAGGACATCGGTGGTACCGGTGATGGTGACGCTCAAGGCGCTCGCAGGTTGTGTGATGACCACATTGCGTTGCACCTGGCATCCGTTGGCATCGGTGACCACGCAGGTCTTGGTGCCTACGCCTAGGTTGCTGGCGGTGGCCGTGTTCTGTGCGGGCATGGTGTTCCATGCGTAGGTGTACGGTCCGGTCCCTCCTGTAGCGATGATGGTAGCACTGGCATCCGACCCACTATGGCACGAGACCGCTGTCTGCCCCGCGATGGAAGCGTCCAGCGGTGCGGAGGGTTGTGCGATGGTCACGTTCTGGATCGCGCTGCAACCGCGGACATCCGTTATCGTGCACTGCCATGTGCCGGCGCCAAGACCGGTAGCGGTGGGTCCGGCCTGGACGGGAGAGGTGTTCCAGCTGTAGGTGTAAGGTGCGGTTCCACCCGAAGCGGACACGGTCGTGCTGCCGGTACTGTTCCCGTGGCATGAGATGTTCGTTTGCGCACTGATGGCACTGCTCAGTGCAGCTGCCGGTTGGGTGATCGTCACACTTCGGTCCGTCGTGCAGCCATGGGCATCGGTCACCGAGCATGTCCACGTTCCGGCCGTCAGGCCAGTGGCGTTGGACGCGTTCTGGACCGGCGAAGTGTTCCAGCTGTAGGTGTAAGGTGCCGTACCACCGGTAGCACTGATGCCCGCACTGCCGTTCTGTCCGGCGTTGCACGACACGGGTGTTGAGGCGGTGAGCGATGTGCTCAAGGCGGCCGCCGGTCCATTGATGGTGACGGTCGAAGTGCTCGTGCAGAGATATCCGTCCCTAACGGTCACAGCGTAGGTACCCGGAGCGAGACCGGTGGCGGTGGCCGAGTTCTGCACCGGAGTGGTGTTCCAACTGTAGGTATAGGGTTGTAGTCCACCGGTCGCCGAAGCGGTCGCCTCTCCGATGTTCACACCGAAGCAGCTGACGTGAACGACACCGCTGATGGAAGGGGTTATCGCGGTGGGTTCGGTCATCGTGAATGTCGCACTGTAAGTGCAGCCATTGGCGTCCGTCACGACAACTACGTACGTGCCAGCGCCAAGGCCGCTGAGGTTCTGGTCGGTCGAACTGTATCCGTTCGGCCCGGTCCATTGAACCCCGTACGGCGCCGTACCTCCACTGATGGCCAGTGTGAGCGTACCGGTGTTGCCGCCATGGCAGGCGATGTTCTCGCCGAAGGGTTGGATGGACGGCGTGAGGCTGCCGGTCAGTGGTGCCGGAGCGCTGACGTTGAACGTTTGTGTCCGGCTGCAACCGATCGCGTCCGAAACCGTGATGGTAAAGGATCCGGCGCCGATGCCGACCAGGTCCTCCGAGGTGGAGGTGAAGCCGTCCGGCCCTGTCCAGGCGAAGGCGTATGGCGGGATACCGCCTGTGGCGGTAAGGTTGAGGGCGCCATTGCTTTGACCATTGCACAGTGGTCGGGTGCTGGTCGCGCTCAGCAGGATGTCGCTCACGCGCACCTGTCGCGTGATGGACTGGGTACAATTCCCTTCGTGCACCTGGACGGTGTAATCGGTGGTCGTGACCGGCTTGGCCCAGGTTTGGGATCCGTTCGGATCGCTGAGCGTGGTGTTCGGACTCCATTGATAGGTGCTGCCACCCGTGACGCTTAGTTGAACGGAATCACCCTGACATATCCGGGCAACGGCCGGGGACAGGGTGGCGATCAGTGTGTCATTGATATCGAACAGCAGGGAGTCCAGGTCCATGTTGGGACACAGTGGGTTCCCGAGGATGAATAGCAGGTTCTCCGTTGGTTCAGTGATGCCGTCAGCGATCGGGTCCACATCCACCGTGGCGGAGGTCTGGTTGGCGGGGATGGTGACGTGCTTCGCGACACTCGGAACCGGATCCCCGATCGTGGCGTAATCCGTTCCGTTCGTGGCGCTCCCGCGCAGGTGATAGGTCAGGTTCAACGCGGTCGGCTGTGCCACAGGTCGGCTGAAGCGCACCCAGCCGGGATTGCATCCTTCCACCATGTAGGGCGTGCCGTTCGCGGTGCCCTTGCTCATCACCACCTGATTGCTGCGGATCCGTTCGATGAAGACACCGCTGTCGAACTTCCGATCTGATGCGTCCGCCACCACGAGCTTCAGGTGGTATTGCTGGCAGGGTTGCACGATGGATTCCGCGTACAGGCCGCGGGTCATACCATCGTACTGGATGTGCTGCCCACCGGCGTTGTCGAAATAGTGTGCTTGGTTCGAACCATTGTTCACGTTGTTGATCGTGACGGCTTGATCCGTTCCAGGTATCAGGGCGATGTTGTGATCATTGCCGATGCCTGGATCACCCGTGATGCCTGGTCCACTGATGAAGAAGCCGAACACGTCATTGTACTGCGAACCGACCCACTCGTTGTACTCTTCACTGGCGAAGACGAAGTTGAACCGGAGGCTGTCCCCGCTCGGGATGATGTCGAATTCGAACAGACAGGCATCCCGGGTCGTACGACCCGTGACCACGTTCAGCATGGAGTTCCCGCTCGTTTGTGCCTGAAAGCTGGTGTTCTCCGCACTGTTCGGTCCGATCGCATTGGAGATCGTTCCCGACGTGAGGAGCACGCCTTCAGGCAAACCGAGCACGTTGCCGCTGTAGGCGAACGTACCGTAACCGTTCGCGTGGCAGTTGATGACCGGGTTGGAGATGGTCACGCCCGTTCCGGCGATGGTCGTGGCGAGTTCCTGAAGGTCCGTCTGCGGTGCCACCGTTAATTGTGCCGATGCATCGGGTGCGACGGTGGAGAACAGCCCGAGAATGACGCCCGGTATCAGCAGTCGATAGGAGTGGGTTCGTTCCCTGGGCCGCATCATCGGTCACGGACTTGTGCACAGGCCGCTTCCGCCTGGGCGATCGTTGCAGGATGTTCACTGCGTCGAAGCACGAGCGAACGCTCGGTCACCAGTTCGCGGCAGCGCTGTTCGAGTCGGGTCCGGCTGGTGCCATCAATTCCTTCAAGCACCAGGATCCCGGCCGGAACACAGGCGAAAGCGATCCGGGCTTCACCGGACGTCGCGAGGGTCCTTGTCATGGCATCACGGTGGTCGCTGGTCAGGCCATCCAGCTGGAGGACGATGCGTTCCGGCTGTTGTGCCTGCGCGAATGAGCAGCACGGTGCGATCCAGAGGATCCATAGCGCAGAACGAAGGAGGAGGGCGTTGTTCATGTCGGATCGGGCCTGGCACCAGTGGTCGAGTGGTCCACAAGCGCTCCTTCCGGAACGGCCCGTCGCGTTTATACCCTCGATCGATGAGAAAGGTTATACAGCGGACCAACGGCTGGTGATGACCGATAGGGTGGCCAGCCAGTGGAGGTGGCCAGCGTCTACGGGCGACCTGGTCGCTGGCTGAGCGCCGCGTGGAGGATGATCCCCGTGGCCACGGATACGTTGAGGGAACCGATGGATCCGGCCATGGGTATCCGTACGAGTTCGTCCGCCATGCGCAATACCGCATCACTGATGCCCTCATCCTCCGCGCCCATGACGATGACCAAGGGCCCCGTGAGGTCACTGGCGGACAATTCGGTCGATCCTTTCTCGGTACACGCGACGATACGCAGGCCATTGTCGCGCGCAGCATGTAGTCCGTCCGTGAGCCGTGATACCCGGCAGACGGGCTTCCTCAGCAGGGCACCGGCTGAGCTCTTCACCGCATCGGGGCCGAGCCGGGCCGTCCCCATCTTCGGAACGAGGAGGGCGTGCACCCCGAAACACTCCGCACTGCGTGCGATGGCACCCATGTTACGCACGTCGGTCACGCTGTCCAGCGCCAGGATCAAGGGCGTTTCCGCGTTCTCGTAAGCCCGGGTGATCACCTCGTTCAGGTCCTGCTCCTCCACCTGGCTCAGAAAGGCGATCACTCCCTGATGCTCGGTGCGGGTGAGGCGGTCCAGCTTCTCGACAGGGACCGGTTGCCAGGGGATCTGCCGGTCCATGGCCAGCTGCCGGATCTCGCGGATCCCATCACCGCCGGCTTCCCGGCGGATCATCAGCTTCTCGATGTTCTTGCCGGCGCGCAGAGCCTCGATCACCGGCCATACACCACATACCATGTCGTTCGCTGCCATGGTGCAAAGGTGGTGCTTCGCTGTTGACCGTGAGGCCCCTTTCGAAAGCGGGGTCAGTTATGGTATACGCGTCCGTTCCGCCAGCTCTCCACATTGCGGTACCAAGCGCCTTTCAGCAGCGGGTCCCGTTCCAGCACGAGGTCGTTCATGTCGGTGGACCCATCGCGTCGCTTGAAGTTGAACACCAGGCTCATCAGGTTGTTCTCCTCGCCGTAGATCCAGGTCTCACCGAGATCCGTCTTGTAGATCGATGTTGGCACGCCGAAGATGATGTGCACGAGCCCACGGTCCGTGCGCCAGCCTTCCACTTCGGAGGTGAAGTGGCGGTTCGCGTTCTCCACCCGACCATAGTAGATCCGAATGGCTTCGCGGCCGCGTTCCCGGTCACCGGCCGCATCGATCCAGAACCTCTCGATCGCCTTGCGCACATCGTCGCTACGCAAGATCCTGTCATACTCCTGGTTCGAGGTGATGTAGCGAAGCGGTTTCAACAGGTCATCCGTGCTGGTCACGATCGGATAGGCCTCGGTCACGGAGTAGAGCGAATAAGCCGGAACAGCGGAGGTGTCCGAGAAGACACGGTATGCGCCGGGTCGTGCAAGGTCCAGCTTGAATTGGCCGTTCGCATCCACCGACACGCGGAACGTGGAATCAGCCGGCGCGTTGATCGCGGGATCCATCGGTGCGACGGAGGCGAACACGGGTGCGGGAAGCGCGGTCCGTGCAGGATGATGGCGTACGATCAACTCCTTCCCCGTACAGACCTCACACCGAACACGGACGGTTCCACCCTTGAAATGGTCGGTGAAGTAGGGCAGGCCATGGCTCGTGTCGACAGGCATGAAGTGCTGATCGGTGAGGCCGGCCGCACGCTCCACCCGCAGGAATACGGCACTTTCCAGATCCCTGTTCAGGTCGTGGGCCACCACTTTGAGAATGAAGGGACGTTGATGGGCATGGCGCAGGTCCATGCTCCCGATCAGGTCCTTCTCCTCCGTGGGCTCGGGGCTCGGATCATCGATCAGGGTGCTCGCACTATCCAGGGGGGCCTTTGCACCGAACGAATCATACGCCTCGTAATGGACCCGCACCTTCGCATGGAAGGGACCACCCGTGCCATCGCTCTTGTAGAGCAGGTCCGCGGTGTTCAGCTTGAAGTAGATCCGCGATCGCTCATCGCCGAGGTGATGGACCCGGGCCAGCAAGGGCATCTGTGCGCTTCCCTTCCCGTAGATGTAGGCCAGGTTGTCGCGCCGGCTCAACGGGACGGAGGAGGAGCACGCCACCAGCACTGCCATGACCCCGATCATCGAACCATGCTTCCACCTTTTCATTCCAAGTGTCCGCTTGTGGGTTCCAACGCCCGTTCCAGCAGTTTCGCGTGCAGCGCTTTGTTCGTTTTGGCGCCAAGGTCCTTGAGCATCTCCACCTGTCGGACGAGGTTGCCCGGTCCTTCGCTCAGTTTCCCCAGCGCCTTCTCGTAGCTGTCGTTCGCCTCCTTCACATGCTTCCCGATGCGACCCAGGTCCTCGGTGAAGCCCACGAACTTCTCGTACAAGGCACCGGCCCGTTCAGCGATGGCAACATGGTTCCTTGCGATGCGTTCGTTCTTCCAGATGCCGTGGATGGTGCGAAGCGTGGCCATCAGGGTGCTGTGCGTCACCATCACCACCTGTCGGTCATAGGCTTCCTGGAAGATCTCCGGTCGTTGTCGCAATGCGAGCAGGAAGGCCGGCTCGATCGGCACGAACATGAGCACGAAGTCCACGCTTTGGATGCCATAGAGCTTGCTGTAGTCCTTCTCGCCAAGGCCTTTGGCGTGCGCACGCAGGCTGTCCACATGTTGTTTGAGCAGCCGTTCCCGTTCGGCTTCGTCCGTGCTCGCAGCGAAACGGTCATAGTGCACCAGGGATACCTTGGAATCGATCACCAGGTGCTTGTCATCCGGTAGGAACACCACCGCATCGGGCCGCAATCGGGAACCATCGCTCAGGGTGGTGCTTTCCTGCATGCTGAATTCCTGACCCTTCACCAGGCCCGACCCCTCCAGCAGTTTTTCCAGCAGCATCTCACCCCAGGCCCCTTGCGCCTGCGTGTCACCCTTCAAGGCTCGGGTCAGGTTGTCCGCGTCCTGGCTCAGACGCTGGTTCTGCTCCACCAGTCGGGCCACTTCGCTCTTCAGCAGGTGCCGTTCCTTGCCCTCGCTCTCGTAGGCTTCGCGCACTTGTTTCTCGAAGTCGCGGATACGGTCGTGCAGTGGCCGTAGTATCGTGTCCAGCTTCTCGTGCTGTTGCTGGTTCAACTCCTTTCCACGTTCGGCGAGCAGGCGGTTCGCGATGTTCTCGAACTCGACGGTCATCCGTCGCTGCGCTTCCTCCAATTCCTCCTGCTGATGGTCCAGCTTCTCCTGAAGACCCCTGCTGCGCTCCGTTTCGGCCGCCAGCAGGGCATTGAGATCCATCGCTTCGCGCATCCGCTGCTGACCTTCGTTCACCAGTTCAGTCGATCGCCGTTCCCATTCCGCTCGCTCCTGTGCATGCTGCTCGCGGAGGATCCGTAGGACACCGCTGTCCTTTCCACGCAGGTACCAGAGGCAAAGCAATGCCCCTCCGATCACACCGATCGCCAGGCCGAGCAGGAGTGCCGTGGTGTCCATTGGCACGAAGGTACGCAGGCCATGCGCGCCTCGCTCCTCGTCAGTGACCGCGATGGAACGGGCTTCCAACAGGGAACATCTCAGTTGTCCAGGATCACCACCAAGGTGCCGATGGATACCTGGTCATAGAGCTTGATGACATCCGCATTCCGCATGCGTACGCAACCCATGGAACTGGCGGTTCCCACGCTCTTCTCGTTGGCGGTTCCATGGATGTATATGTAGCGCGCGTGACTGTCCACCGACCCTCCTTGGTTCAAGCCTGGTTCAAGACCTTCCAGCCAGAGGATGCGGGAGGTGATCCAATCCTTGTCCACGCCCGCGAAGTCCGGATCCGCGAGCGCCCCGGTGAACACACGGTCCTTCAGGATGCCGAGCGCGGGAACCCCGTCGCCGTACTTCTCGCTCACACGATGCAGCCCGGTGGGGGTGCACCAGCTTCCGTCCTCGGATCCGAGCCCGGCCTTGGCCGTGGCCACCGGATAGGAGCGGATCAATTGCCCACCATGCACGTGGAACAATCGTTGCCGCTTCACGGAGACATAGAGCACATCGCCGGTGAATCCATGCTCCGGATAGCGCGCCTGCAGGTATTCCAGCAACATGTCCACCAGGCCCTGGTGCGGACCTCCGGCGTAGGCGAGGAGGCCGCGGAGAAGAAGCGCCATGAATAGGCCGGAGCGCCGCATGTATCGAAGATAAGGCGAGGGGTATGTGCCGGATATTGAGCCTGGGCGCATCGGTCAGAACAAGCTGATGAACCCGAAGTGGACCTTTCCTCCGCGCAGTTGGACCGGATTATCGAATTGCTGCCCGAGGGCATAGGTGATGCTGAACAGGCCGGCCTTGGTCTCGAAGGTCGTTCCAAGGCCGACTCCCATCGGGGTGTCCGTGCTGTACTCCTCCTGCACGCGTCGCTCCCACCATGCCTGGTCCACGAAGAGGAAGAAGTTGCTGTTCTCCTCGTACAGGAAGCGGTATTCCACGGTGCCGATGGTGTAGCTGGAAGCGGTGATACTGGCCTCGTCCATGCCGCGCAGGGTCTTCAGTCCGCCGATCCGGTACAGTTCGTTCGCGTACAGGTCGTCGTTGAGCATCCGTCCACCTTGGGCTGCGAATCGCAGTGTGCTGCGTCGGCCCAGGGCCACATGGCCCAGCAGGGTGCCCAGTACCTCCATCTGCACCGTGTTGATCTCGAGTGGCTGTTCCACCAGGCCGAATACCGCCTGGCTCGTCCGCTTCCGTCCCGCGCTGCCTTCGATCTGGATGCCATGTCCACGACGGGGATTGAACCGATAGTCAAGCCGTTCGCGCACGAAGCCGAGGCCGTAACTGATCAGCCGCACATCCGCCAGGCCTGGTTGTGCGATGGTGTTCGACCCGAGACGGTCGTTGCTCTTGCTGTTCAGGAAGAGGGTCACCTTGTCGCCGCGCGTCATCAGGTATTCCAGGCCGATGCGCGAGGTCACTTCAAGGAAGGTGGAATCGCGCTTGAAGAGCTTCAGGCTGGCATCGATCCCGAACGGGGTGTTGAAGGCGAAGGGCAGGTTGCCGGCGACCTTCAGGTCCTGGGTGCTGTTCTGCAGGCTCCGCCAGTTGAGCGCTATCGCCTCGCCCCGTCTTAGGGCATTGCGCAGGCGAAGGTCGATGTCGCCCGTCAGGTTCACCTTTCCGGTGTTCGCATCCGGCTGCAGGCCGAGCACGCCGTTGATGCTGCTTGCCTTCTTCGCATCGAGAAAGAGGAAGAGCTTGGTGTTCTCCGGTGTGAACTGCACATAGGGCCGTTGCTTCTGACTTACGAAGGGCAGTTCGCGCAGCCGTGTCTCCACAGCGTTCAACACCGATTCGTCGTATACGTCGCCGGGTCGGATGCCGATGCTGGCTTGCAGGTAGCGTGCGCTGGTGCGCACGGAGCCGCGCACGACCACGCTGTCGTAGGTCACCAGGCGACCACGGTCGGCGCGAAGTACGGCGCTCAGACCATCCTCGGTCTGCTGCAGGCTGTCCAACCAGACCCGGGCGAAGGGGTAGCCGCTGTTCTCGCTCCGCTCCAACAAGGTCCGTATCGTGCTTGCGATCTGGCGCGGTGCGACCGGTCGTCCATCGTACAGCTTCTCGCGCAGGCCCGCTTCGCTCGCCAGCTCTCCAGGGATGCCGCGGGAGCGAAGCCTGGCCCATCGGTATGGTCGCCCTACCGCAATGGGGCAATAGCTCGAATCGCCACGGACGAAGCAGGTGTCGCAGCTCGCCTCGAGATAGCCCCTGGCCTGTAGGAAGAGGATCTGGTCACGCACCACGTCGGCCTGCGCAAGGGACCGGCCGACCGTGATCGGTCGTATCCATTTGGCCGGGAGGGGATGGTCAGGTTCGAACACCACCACATGGCGCTGCGCCGCAGTGGTCAACACCAGGCCGAGGACGACCATCAGCACGGTCCAACGAAGGGAGAGCTTCATGGTAGGGCCCAGTCGATGGAGGGCTTGCCCTGTGCGTTCAGCAACTCGTTCACGCGCGAGAAGTGCCCGCAGCCGATGAAGCCTTTATGCGCGGAAAGCGGGGAGGGGTGCGGTGCCTGGAGGATATAGTGCCGGTCGGCATCGATCAAGCTGACCTTTTGCTGTGCGAAGCGGCCCCAGAGCAGGAAGATCAGGCCTTGGTGGTGTTGGGACAAGGCCCGGATGGCGGCATCCGTGAAGCGCTCCCATCCTTGTCCTTGGTGGGAGCCGGCGGAGGATGCTCTTACCGTCAAGGTGGCGTTCAGCAGGAGGACACCTTGGTCGGCCCAGGAGCTCAGGTCGCCATGTCGGGATCGAGGGATGCCCAGGTCACGGTGCAGTTCGACGAACATGTTGGCCAGGGATGGAGGCGGTGGCACACCTGCTGGTACAGAGAAGCTAAGGCCATGCGCTTGACCCGGTCCGTGGTAGGGGTCCTGGCCCAGGATCACCACCCGCACCTGATCGAAGGGGGTGGCGTTGAACGCTGCGAAGATCCGTGGGCCGGGGGGGTACACCGTGTGCTCTTTGCGCTCCGCGACAAGGAATGCCCGGAGGTCTGCGAAGTAGGGAGCGCGGAATTCCGGCTCCAGCACCTCGTACCAACCGTCTCCAATATCCGGCCGCTTGCTTTCGTTATGCTCCTGGCTCATCCGGTCCCGAAGATCGCGTATCCCGATTTTGAAACATTTTGCCGGAGGGTTCGTATCGGGGGCTAACTTTGTCACTTCCGGTGCACACACCGGTTGGGTTCAACTCAACGAACAAACGAACGAACGATGAAAAAGGTGCTCCAGATCATCGCGGCAGTGCTCCTGACGGGTGCCCTGTTCACCGCCTGTAGTTCGCATCATTCGTGCCCGGCCTATGGCAAGGTGCACGAAGTGCCTGCTGGCCAGCGCGTTTGATCCCCTCGGACCGCATTTTCAGCCCGGGCCACTGGTCCGGGCTTCCTTGTTCCTGGTCTAGACGTAGTTGAAATGGATGTCCTGCACGAGGTCCTCGCGCAGGCTCCGTGCCACCGGACAGGTCCGGGCGGCGTTCTCCAGAATGGCTTTCTCCCGGTCACCGAGCCCCGCACCGGACAACTCGAGATGAACCGCTATCCGTTCCACCCGGCGCGGCGCGGGTGTCATGTGCTTGATCACCCTGGCTTTCAGCCCATTGAGAGGGATGTCCTTGTCCCTTGCCGCAATGCCCATGATCGTCATCATGCAACTGGCCAGGGAAGTGGACAAGAGGTCACTCGGACTGAAGGCATCGCCAAGACCCTGGTTGTCCGGTGGTGCATCGGTCTGGATCGTCCGTCCACTGCGGACATGGGTGGCCTCGGTGCGTAGGCCTCCGAGATAGGTCACATGTGCGGTGTCCATGATGGGATGCCCGGCGTACCAGGCCCGGCCAAGGTAACGTTGGCTTCGTAGCTTTGTTGATCACAGCAGCAATGCGCGCATTCCTACTCCTGTCCATGGTCCTTTGGTCCTGCTTCTCCGCAGTGGCTCAACAGACCATCTATGAGGAGACACGGGTTCCCTACAAGCGGGAGATGTATGGCGGCATCGTGCTCCACGGATCCGGTTGGGGCCTTCGATTCGATCATGCCAGATACCGTACGGCACGCGACCGGCGGTTGCTGGGGATCGAGATCGTGGGGATGAAGCATCCCAAGGAAGTGAAGAGCTTCAATCCCTATTACGAGGATGCCCGGGGCTATTTCTACGGCAAGCAGAATTCCTTGATGATCCTGCGACCCACATATGGCCGCAAATGGCAGATCACGGACAAGATCCGGCGTACGGGCGCGGAGGTGAACGTGTTATGGGGCATCGGACCTTCCATCGGTCTCCTGAAGCCCGTGTACCTGCAGATCGGCAAGCCGGACAGGATCCCCTACGAGAACATCGCGGTGGAGCGGTATGACCCGGCCATCCACGACGTACAGAACATCTACGGCCGGGCCACCTGGTTCAACGGTGTCGGGGAGATCAAGCCTTATATCGGGGGCTTCGGACGGGTGGCGCTGAGCTTCGAGTACTCGGGCGAGACCACCGGTCTGAAAGGCCTGGAGGTGGGTGCCATGGTGGATGTTTACCAGAAGACGGTGCCGATCATGGCGGAACTGGATGGTGTGCGCAACAAACAGGTCTTCTTCGAGTTCTATCTGGCCCTTCAATTCGGCAAGAAGTTCGTGTGATGAGTGAGAAGACAGCGACGCTGGAAGGAACCGAGCGTGTCAGGAAGCCGGATTGGCTGCGGGTGAAACTACCGATCGGCGAGAACTACCGCAAGGTGGCGGGCATCGTGAGCGAGCACAAGCTGCACACCATCTGCCAGAGCGGCAACTGCCCGAACATGGGCGAGTGCTGGGGCGCCGGTACGGCCACCTTCATGATCCTGGGCAACATCTGCACGCGCAGCTGCGGCTTCTGTTCCGTGGCCACCGGACGGCCCGAAGCCGTGGACCCCTTCGAACCCGCCCGTGTCGCCCGCAGCGTGGAACTGATGGGGGTGAAGCATTGCGTCATCACCAGCGTTGATCGGGACGACCTGAAGGACGGAGGTAGCGACATCTGGGCCCGTACGATCCGGGCGATCCGGCGCCGCACGCCGACCACGACCATGGAGACCCTGATCCCCGATTTCCAGGGCAAGTGGGAGAACCTCGCCGTCGTCACCGAGGCGGCACCGGACATCCTTTCGCACAATCTGGAAACGGTGCGCAGGCTCACCAAGCAGGTCCGCATCCAGGCCAAGTACGACCGCAGTCTGGAGGTGCTGATGCGAGCCAAGCGCGACGGCCTTCGCACGAAGAGCGGCGTCATGCTGGGCCTCGGCGAGAGCGACCAGGAGGTGGAGGAGACCATGGACGACCTGCGCAGCGTCAACGTGGACATCCTTACCCTCGGCCAGTACCTTCAGCCGACCAAGGCACACCTTCCCGTCGCGGAGTTCATCCATCCCGATCGGTTCGCGCGCTTCAAGGAAGTGGGCATGGCTAAAGGCTTCCGCTATGTGGAGAGCGGCCCGCTCGTCCGCAGCAGTTACCACGCCGAGAAGCATCTCTTCTGAGTTGAAGGGCTTCTGGCACATCGGTGGCAAGCATCATCACACCCATCACTCGTGCACTCCCGCACGCGTCGTACATCATCCCATCCTCACATGCTTCGCATAGCCATCAACGGATTCGGTCGCATCGGCAGGGTCACTGCCCGCTTGTTGGAGGACCGCACGGACATCGAACTCGTCGCGGTGAACGACCTCACCGACAATGCCACGCTGGCGCACCTGTTCAAGTATGATTCCGTGCATGGCGTCTTCCCAGGTGAAGTGGGTCACGATGCGGAACACCTCATCCTCGGAGGTAGGAAGGTGAAGGCCTTCGCGGAGAAGGATCCGGCGGCGTTGCCCTGGTCCGCCCTCAACATCGACGTGGTGCTCGAGTGCACGGGGCTCTTCCTCACCCGGGAGAAGGCATCGGCCCACTTTAAGGCAGGGGCGAAGCGGGTGCTCCTTTCGGCTCCGGCAAAGGATGCGGACATCGTGACGGTGGTGCTGGGTGTGAACGATCAGGTCCTCAGCAGTGAGGAGCAGATCATCTCCAACGCATCGTGCACCACCAACTGTGCGGCACCCATGATCATGGGCATCCGCGACCTCTGCGGCATTGAAGATGGCTTCATCACCACGGTGCACAGCTACACCGGCGATCAACGTTTGCACGATGCGCCGCACAAGGACCTGCGTCGCGCGCGCGCGGCGGCGGTGAGCATGGTGCCAACCTCGACCGGTGCGGCGAAGGCGATCACCCGCATCTTCCCCGATCTGGAAGGTCGGCTGGGCGGTGGCGGCATCCGTGTGCCGGTGCCCGATGGTTCCATCACCGACATCACCTGCTGGGTGAAGAACGTGAAAAGCGCGGAGACGATCAACGCACACTTCAGGGAACTGGCCGAAGGAAGTTTGAAAGGGATCCTGCGTTACACCGAGGATCCGATCGTAAGCGTGGACATCGTCGGTGATCCGCACAGCTGCATCTTCGATGCGCAGTTGACGAGCGTTGTGGGCAACATGGTGAAGATCATGGGCTGGTACGACAATGAGTACGGGTACAGCTCGCGCTTGGTGGATCTGGTGGCGCGGTTGGGGAGTTAGAGTCCTTACCGGCTTCTATTGATAGTGACCGATCGAGACCTTGCTTAAGAGTCTCCCCTTTCATTCCCTTGCCGACAACCCTCCACGAATGTCATGAACGACAGTAGATGTGAGCAGGTAGGGCAATAGGGCTGGGGAGCGAGTTGAATGTCCTTGATACGCCGTACGAAAGTCCAATCGGAGCTACTGATCTTCCTGCCTTTCGAGAATCCGAAGTAGGCTGGGTCGTATGAGGCGAAATCGGCTACGCAGAAATCGCATAGTATGACCGGCTGACCAAAGTAGGCCTCGAATTCCGTGTATTCGTGTGTGAGGTAATGGTCAGGTTCAAATTCGTCAGCGCCACATTCCATGCACGGCGAAGCTGTTCTGGTGATGAGCACAGACCTGCAAACTGGGCAAGTCGAATCGTTCATAGCAGCGTAGGTCTTGGTCATACCATGGAAGCACTGCTGCTAAACAGCAGGCCCACCCGTGATCTGCACATCACCGCTCAGCGGACCATCGCTCATCCGTTTCATCAACCTCAGGTCATTCCCATCGAACACGCCGTAGGTGTGGTAGCTGATCCAATCGCCGAGGTTGATGTAGCGCGATCCGGGCTTCACCTCCAGATCGATCGGGAGGTGGCGGTGGCCGAAGAGCATGTAGTCGTAGTGGGTCTTGGTGAGTTGCTCCTTGCAATACAGCACCAGCCATTCCTTGTCCTCGCCCAGCCACTTGCGGTCGTTCTCGTAGCTCTTCTTCCGGCTGCGGCCGCTCCAGAAATCGCCCAGCCACAAGGCGAAGTTGGGATGCAAGCGGGCGAAGAGCCATTGGCACACCGGGTTCCGGAAGACCTGCTTGATGAACTTGTAGCCATGATCGCCGGGGCCGAGTCCATCGCCGTGCCCGATCAGGAATCGTTTCCCATCGATGGTGCGTTCGATCGGCTCCCGGTGGACGATGACGCCGGTCTCCTTCGGCACGTAGTCGAAGATCCACATGTCGTGGTTGCCGATGAAGAGGTGCACGGGAATGCCGCTGTCCGTGAGCTCCGCAAGCTTGCCCAGGAATCGGACATGCCCGCGCGGCACGGCGTACTTCCACTCGAACCAGAAGTCGAAGAGGTCGCCCATGAGGATGATCTCGGTCGCATCCTTCGCGGCTTCGTCCAGGAAGGCCACGATCCTTTTCTCCCGTACAAGACTGCTCGCCGCATCGGGCACGCCGAGGTGGAAGTCGCCAAGGAAGTAGGTGCGGGTGCTCACGGCTTCAGGTTGCGGATGGCCTTCGTGGGATCGAGCTTGTCGAACGCGAAGATGAAGCGGATCCGGTCCGTGACCGACCGATCGAGGAACTTCTCCTCGTCGGAGATCCGGTCGCTCACCACGAGTGGGAACCAGATCTCCAGCACATCGCGGATCGCCGTGACACCGATGCCCGCTTCATAGTAGGTCACGCTACTGGTATGCCGGCCATCCTGGGTCACGGTGGTGATGGGTGCCATTCCTACACTGCCGAACAGGGCGAGCGGTAGCGGCACTGGAACATCGATCTCCATGTTCACAGCACCGATCCACGTATCGCTGCCTCCTTGCAGGAAGGGCGTCTTGAACGCGCCCTGTTGGGTGTTGTACTGCCGCCGGGTGAAGTGGTCGCGCGCGTTCCGCTCCAGGTAGGCGTGGTCGTAGAGCATGTCCTCCGTGCCCCAGCTCAGGCCCCAGGCATGGAGGCCGTTCCCGAGGTAGTCGTTCCGTTTCCACAGGAAGCTGCCAACGAAGGCCCGGAACCGGATCTCATCGTTATGGTCGTTCAGTGCGAAGGCCTGGCGCAGCTCCAACGATGCGCGGAGGAAGTCCTGATGGTGCGTGACCGTGGGCAGGATGAGCGAACGATGCAACTTGCGCTTGTTCTCGGCGCGGTATTGCAGCTCGGTGTAGAAGCGCTCGTCGGAGGCCGTGATGCGTTCTCCACGGCTGGTAACGAAGTCCAGGCCATTGTGGATGTACACGCCCCGCACGCTGATCCGATGCTCCCACGGCCTGTTCAACGGATCGCGTTTCAGGTCGAAGTGGAGGTACGGCGAGACCTTGTCATACCAGACCAGGTCATCATGGTCCCGGAATTCCGTAGCCGATCGCCCGCTCACACCCACTGTGATGTTCTGGAATACGCGGCTCCGCATCCGGTCGAAGTGATGCTCGATCCGCGCGGCACCGCCCCAGCGCGCGCTCGCGAAGCCATAGAGTGGCGCCACGACCCATTCGGTGCGTTGCGAGGGGAAGGTGGTGTTGTAGGCCGCCATGCCCAGTTGCCAGCCGTCGTTGCCGTTCCACGCGGGTAGAGGCGTGTAATAGATGGTGCGGGCGTCGTTCTGCTCGAGGCCCATCAACCACTTGAAGCGCACTGGCGCCCAACGACGAAGAAGACCATGTGAACGCACGCTGTTGTTGCGGCGGTCGATATCAAGTGTGCGGTTGCCGGCGTCGATGCGGATGCGGTCCACATCGGGCCAGGGTAGTCGCGTATACTCCGTTCTTCCCTGATGCCCGAAACCATGGTTCCAGTCCCATATCGTTCCCAGACTGTCCGCGCCGAGGTAACCGGTGATGGCGAAGGGTACCTTGGAAGGACCTTTCGCACGGTGGCCGAGGTGCATGCGCTCCTCCATTCCACCCCACAAGCGGCGGTCCAGTGATACCGCCTTCACGCTGTACTTTTCATCGGTGCATAGGAACCCCTTGAAGAGCCAGTTCAGGTCCTTGTCGCTCTCCCGCTCGAACACCTCCCGCACATCGCCTGGCTGTGGATGTTTGAATTTCCACGCTTCGAAGTAGCTGTGCAGGCAGCGCTTCATCGCCTCATCGCCGAGGTAGGCCGATAGATGATCGAAGACGAGGGCGCTCTTGGCGTACACCATGCAGCCGTAGTTGGTGCTGGTGAGATCGGCGGATGTCAGACCGATGGGTTGATCGAGGTTGCGCCGCGCGTTGAAGCGGTACATCCATTCGTTCTGCAGGCGGTGCGCATCCGGCATGTCGCCGATCAAGCCGGATAGGAACTCCAGGCCCCCAACGGTGAGACCGCTTCCGGGGTAGCGTTTGCGCATGTACATCAGTTCCAAGAAACTGTTCATGCCCTCATCCATCCATGCGTGGTCGCGTTCGTTGCTGCCGAGGATGCCGTAGAACCAGTTGTGGCCCACCTCGTGCGCGATCACGTTGTCCAGCGTCTCCTTGCTGCCCATGTCGCCGATGATGGTGATCATCGGGTACTCCATGCCACCGCCCGTACTGATCGTACCATCGATCGCCGTGCACGCGTCATACGGGTACTCGCCCACCCATTCGCTGTAGAATCGTACACTCTCGTTCACGTAGCTCACGGCATCGGCCCAAAGCCCGGCGTTCTTCGGGGTGAACAGCGCCCAGGTCTTTACACGGCGACCGCTCCCGGGCAGCACGACCTCGCTGTTGCGCACGATGAAGCGTTTGTCCGCGAACCACGCGAAGTCATGGACGCGGTCCTGCTTGTAACGGATGGTCTTCGTGGTGGAGGCCGAAGGCGGGAAGCTTTGACGTGCTTGCTGGTCAGTTGGCAGTGATGCCCGTTCGGCCATGAACCGTTCCTCGGTTTCCGAGTCGGTGAGCATTCCGGTCGCACCCACCACGTAGTTCTCCGGCAGGGTGATCGTCACGTCGAAGGAACCGAACTCGCTGTAGAACTCACCCTGCGTGAGGTAGGGCATGGCATGCCAGCCCTGAGCGTCGAACACCGCAGGCTTCGGATACCATTGTGTGATGTAATACGCCTGCTTCGAATGCCCGAGTCGCGAGAATTTCCCATCGGGGATCTTCACCCGGAAGGGTGTGCTGATGGTCACCTGTGCGCCTGGTGCGAGGGGGTTGTTCAGTTTGATCCAGCCGATGTCCGGATGGATCGCGTGGTAGCCCCAGACCGCCTTCGCCTCATCGGCATGGAAGTCCAGGCTGTCTATCCAGCCGCGTTCCTCTTCGGTGGCGAAATGGAGGTCGAGCTCGCCCATCCCATCCAATTGCCTGCACAGCGCGGTGGTCCGGTCGCGGTATGCATTGGGCCAAAGGTGGATCCAGAGCGTATCGAGCGTGGAAGGACTGTTGTTCCTGTAGGTGAATGACTCCTGGGCGTGCAACATGTGCGCCTCGTCATCCAGCCGTACGTCGATCCAGTAGTCGACCTGCTGTTGGAAGTAGCCTTGGCCGCATACCAAGAGCGGGCCGAGGAGCCCGCTCAGGAAGTTCACCATTCGGATCCAGTTCATGAACCGAGGATCTCCGCCAGCTTCGCGTCCAGGTCATGCGCCCGAAGTCCCTTCTCGATGATGTTGCCTTCGCGGTCCACCAACACGGTGTATGGGATGCTCTGTACGCCGTATTCCTGTGCAGCCGCATTCTGCCAGAAGCCCAGGTCGCTCACATGCTTCCACGGCAACCCGTCATCCTTGATCGCCTTCACCCACGCCGCCTGATCACGGTCCAAGGACACGCCAAGGATCTCGAAGCCCTTCGACTTGTACTTGGCATAGACCTTCTTCACATTGGGATTCTCGATGCGGCAGGGCCGGCACCAGCTTGCCCAGAAGTCGATGAGCACCACTTTACCGCGGAGTTGGCTCAAGGCGAAGGTGCCTCCATCCGGGGTGTTCTGACGGATCTCCGGAGCGGGACCGCCGGCTGGAACGATGTTGCTGAGGCGCTTCATTTCCTCTTCCTGCATCTTGAGCACCACCTCTTGCTGCTCCAACCGGTCAACCTGATCGCGCATCATGGTGTAGAAGCTCGAGCGTAGCATGGTCCTGCGCAGACTGTCACGAACCTGCTTGAAGAGCCCCAGTTCCCGCTGCATGTCCAGTTTGCCCAAGGCCGCGAGTGCGGCGGGGGAGGAGGCGTGCTCAGCCGCGAAGTCCTTGCAGCGTTGGTAGAAGGCGGCGTTCAATTCGTTCAACTTCCGAATGGTCGCGGTGTCCGGGTCGTTGCTCATGGCGGCGCGCAGTTGCTCGCGCTGCTCGTCGAATTCCCGCGAATCCCTGTAGAAAGCATGAAGCGCTTCACTGTTCGGGGAGCCGCTCACCTTCTTGGGCATGGA
>JAKQEI010000061.1 GCA_029573495.1 Bacteroidota bacterium
ATCATCCGAACCTTACGGGCCTGATGCCTGTCGCAGCTTCCTTTGTACTTCCTGATAACCGTTCACCATGAGCCGCACCGCACACGAACTGGACCACCGCATCGTCGGTGATGACATGCAATGCGTGGAGATCACGCTGGACCCGATGGAGACCGTCATCGCCGAGGCGGGCACCATGATGATGATGGACGAGGGCATCGAGATGAAGACCATCTTCGGCAGCGGCGATGGGAAGGAACAGGGCTTCCTGGACAAGCTTTGGGGCGCTGGCAAGCGCGTGCTCACCGGGGAAAGCCTCTTCATGACGACGTACACGAACATGAGCAGCGTGCGCCGCACGGTCTGGTTCGCTGCGGCCTATCCGGGCAAGATCATGCCCCTGGACCTGTTGGACTACCAAGGCAGGTTGATCTGCCAGAAGGATAGTTTCCTCGCCGCCGCGAAGGGTGTGAGCATCGGGATCGCCTTCCAGAAACGGCTCGGAGCGGGCTTGTTCGGTGGGGAAGGCTTCATCATGCAGAAGTTGGAAGGCGATGGACAGGTGTACATCCACGCTGGCGGAACGACCGTTCAGCGGGAGCTTGCCCCTGGCGAGATGTTACGCGTGGATACGGGTTGCCTCGTGGCCATGACGCAGACGGTCGACTACGACATCCAGTTCGTGGGTGGTATCAAGAACACCTTGTTCGGTGGAGAGGGTCTCTTCTTCGCGCAATTGCGGGGCCCGGGTCATGTATGGATCCAGAGCCTGCCCTTCAGCCGTTTGGCGGACAACATCATCGCCGCGGCACCGCGAGCCGGTGGTCGCGGAAAAGAGGAAGGCAGCATCCTCGGTGGCCTTGGACGCCTGCTGGACGGGGATAACTGATCAGTGGGCAGTTCGAAGTAGGCAGTTAGCAGTAGGCAGTAGGTGAAGTTGTGCCACTGCCTACTGCTAACTGCCTACTGCCTACTTACTCTTACCCTAAACCTCTTCGCGCCTCGAGCCGCCGTCGAAGGAGCTGAGGATGCTGGTGATGAAAGAGAGGAGCAGGCTGAAGCCGAGCGCCCACCAGAAGCTGTCCACCACGAAACCAGGGATCAGCCGGGCTGCGATCAACACGATCACGGCGTTGATGACGAGCAGGAAGAGACCGAGGGTCACCACGGTCACGGGCAATGTGAGCAGGATGAGCAAGGGCTTGAGCACCGCGTTCAACAGACCGAGCACGGCGGCGACGAGCACAGCGGTGAGCAGGCCATTGGTCTGGCTCATATCACCGAGGCTCACGCCGGGCAGGAGCAGGTCGGTCACCAGGACCGCGATGGCGGAGATGATGAGGCGGATGAGGATGTTCATGGTGTGGTAAAGGTCGGAAAAGCGAAGGAGTGCGCCGAACGGATGCCGTCCAACGCACTCCTTTCACCGACAGCGATCAGTCCTTCACCAGCTTCTCGGCCACCGACTTTCCACCTTGTTCAATGACGAGGTAATAGGTGCCGGCGGTCTTGTCGCTCAGGTCAAGCGTGCGCTCGTAGCGACCCTTGAAGCCGGTGATGCGCTCCTCGTACACCTTCACGCCCTTGGCGTCATGAACGTTCACGTACAGGTCGCCCTTCTCCGCAGCCTCGAAGTGGATGCGGAAGAAGCCGTTGCTCGGGTTGGGGAACACGCGCATGTCATCGAGCTTCAATTCGTTGTCGAGCGACTTCACACCGTTGTTCCGCAGCAGTTCCTTCTCCTCGGCGCTCAAGGGCTTGCGCTCGATGCGGATCCTCGTTTCCACGCGCATGTCCTTGCCCATGTCGCGGCGTATCTGATCCATCTCACGGCGTAGTTCGTTCATCTCCCTCCGCAGCGCCTCACGATCCTCCGGTGCGAAACCCTCGAACCGGAACTCGCGCATGGGGTTGATGGAGATCACGTGGTCGAAGTCACGTTCTCCCAACTCGCCGTTCAAGGTCAACGTCCGGCCATCGCGCAGAAGCGTCACCGCCACCGCCTCGCCGGGTTCCATACTGCGGATGGTCCTGGACAGCGCGTCGAAGTCGGCGATATCGATGTCGTTCACTTTCGTGATCACATCCCCCTTCTGGATGCCCATGGTCTCGGCCGCCGTCCCGTCCTCCACACTCCCGATCGAAGCCCCTTCACCTTCGCCCTCGCCGGGTGTGACACCGAGGAAGGCGCGCGGCTCCATATCCGCCACATCGCCATAGTAGTTCTCCATGTCCCATTCAAGATCCCCGTGTCCGGGTTCATGGCGGAAGGTGTAGGCCACGCTATGGGACTCTGCGAGCTCGGTGCTTCCCGACATCTTCTTCCCATCGCGGTACCACACCACCTTCACCTTGTCGCCCGGCTCATGTTCACCAACGGCATCACCCAGCGCAGCGGGATCAGCAACGGCTGTTCCACCAACCTCCACGATCACATCGCCAGTTTCCAAGCCGAGCGCTTCCGCGGGTGTACCCTCCAGCACACCGGTCACATAGACCCCTTTTCCTCCTGGTGCCTTGCTTCTCTTCGCCTGCTCCGGTGTGAGCGAAGCGGTGGAGACGCCGAGGTAGCCTTTCACTTGGGTGAGGGGTGGCATGGGCGCTCCCGGCGGCATCGGTGGCAGGGGGGCCATCAGCATGCGCAGCTCCTCATCCGCCTCGTCATCAGAACCGAAGCGGCGGATGTCGATCTGCACATCGCTGTCGTCATCGCTCAGCACCATGTGGTCCAGGATCCCGAGTTCACGCATGGCATCATGCATCTGCTCCTCATTGTTCGCATCGAACTCGCGGGTCACACGCTTGGTCTCACCATTCTCGGTGGTGACGATCTCGATGCGCACCTTCCGTTGTTCGGGTCCTTGTTCCTGCGGTGGGAGCTGGGTGCCGCCACTTTGGAAGACGGCGGCCATCGGCATGAAGAGGAAAGTCTTGAACATGGCGGGTGTGGTTTGGAAGTCCGAAACTATCCTGCACCCGGACGGATCATCCGAATTGGACCGCGAAGAAGTGTTAAGTGCGGGACGAACAGTTCAACCTTGGGTGAACCGGTCCATGTCGCGGCGGTCGCGCTTGGTGGGACGCCCGGCACCGGGATCGCGATGCTCAGCTTTCGCAAGCCGCGCGAGTTCCAGCCTTTCAAGGTCCTCGAAGGAGGTTCGTTCCTCGATCAACCCGGGGACGAGCTTCGCGCTGACGCGCGAGGCGGGAATGCCGACGATCTCCCAGCTTCTCCAGATGGGTGGTTGGCGGAGACCGATCAAATCGCCGGGCTTCACTTCGGCGGAGGCTTTCACCAGGCGATCACCGAGCTTCACCTGTTCACGTTTGATGGCGTCGGTTGCGAGGCTGCGGGTCTTGAACAGGCGGACGCACCATAGGTATTTGTCGATGCGCATGGAAGAAGTCACATGACCATATGAAAAGCGGCGCTCGCGCGCCGCTTCAGTGACCCCGACAGGACTCGAACCTGTAACCAACAGAACCGGAATCTGTCATTCTATCCAATTGAACTACGGGGCCGGTCCGCCCGACCGGCTGGTCAAGCGGCGGCAAAGATAGCGCACGGTCACCATTCCTTCCAGAAAGGCTACCTTTGCGGGCCTTTTCCGGCACCCCCTGTTCCATGACCGAGCTGCGCAACATCGCCATCATCGCCCACGTCGACCACGGTAAGACCACCTTGGTGGACAAGATCCTGCATCAATGCCAGCTGTTCCGGGAGAACCAGGAGACCCAGGACCTGCTGCTGGACAACAACGATCTGGAGCGGGAGCGGGGCATCACCATCCTCAGCAAGAACGTGAGCGTGCGGTACAAGGGCGTGAAGATCAACGTGATCGACACTCCGGGCCACAGCGACTTCGGCGGGGAGGTGGAGCGCGTGCTGAACATGGCGGACGGCGTGATCCTGCTGGTGGACGCCTTCGAAGGCCCTATGCCGCAGACGCGCTTCGTACTGGGCAAGGCCATTGAGATGGGCCTGAAGCCCGTGGTCGTCATCAACAAGGTGGATAAGCCGAACTGTACGCCGGACGAAGTGCATGAGGCGGTGTTCGACCTGATGTTCGCCCTGGACGCCAACGAGGACCAGCTGGACTTCCCAGTGGTCTACGGCAGTGGCAAGGGCGGATGGATGGGACCCGACCCCAAGATCCCGACCGAGGACGTGAGCTACCTGCTCGACGTGATCCTGGAGAAGGTGCCTGCCCCGAAGAAGGTGGACGGCACCCTGCAGATGCGCATCACGAGCCTTGACTACAGCAGCTTCCAGGGCCGTATCGCCGTGGGCCGCATCAGCCGTGGCAGCATCAAGCCGAACCAATTGGTGACCCTTGTGAAGAACGACGGCGGCACAGCGAAGGGTCAGGTGAAGGAGCTGATGACCTTCGAGGGTCTTGGCAAGGTGAAGGTGAAGGAGGAGATCGGCTGCGGCGAGATCGTTGCCGTGATGGGCCTGGAGAACTTCGACATCGGCGACACCATCGCGGATGCGGAGAACCCGGAGGGCCTGGCCAAGTTCAAGGTGGACGAGCCAACGATGAGCATGCTCTTCACCATCAACAACTCGCCCTTCTTCGGTCGCGAGGGTCAGTTCGTGACAAGCCGCCACGTGCGCGACCGCCTGTTCAAGGAGATCGAGAAGAACCTGGCGATGCGCCTGAAGGAAACGGATAGCCCGGACCGCCTGCTCGTCTTCGGTCGCGGCATCCTGCACCTGAGCATCCTGGTGGAGACCATGCGCCGCGAGGGTTACGAGTTCCAACTCGGCCAGCCGCAGGTGCTGTACAAGGAGGTGGACGGCCAGCGCCACGAGCCGATCGAGACGCTCACCGTACAGGTACCCGAGCAGTTCAGCAGCCGTGTGATCGACCACGTGACGCGCCGGAAGGGCGAGATCCTCAACATCGAGCAGAAGGCCGACCGGACGGTGCTGGAGTTCAGCATACCTGCGCGCGGCATCATCGGCCTGCGCAACACGCTGCTCACCGCCACGGAAGGGGAGGCCATCGTGGCACACCGCTTCAAAGGCTACGAGCCGTTCAAAGGGCAGATCGCCTCACCGCGCTCCGGCTGCATCGTCAGCGCGGAGACCGGCACGGCCATCGCCTATGCCATCGACAAGCTGCAGGACCGCGGCAAGTTCTTCATCGAACCGGGTGAAGAGGTCTACGCTGGCCAGGTGATCGGCGAAAGCCCGAAGCCCGGTGAAGAACTCGGCGTGAACGTGATCCGCGTGAAGAAGCTCACGAACATGCGCGCCAGCGGCAGCGACGACAAGGTGAGCATCGCGCCCGCCGTGAAGTTCAGCCTGGAGGAGTGCATGGAGTACATCGCCGAGGACGAGTACCTCGAGGTGACGCCGAAGAGCCTGCGCATCCGGAAGATCCTGCTTGATGAGAACGAGCGGAAGCGCGCGGCGAAGAAGCTGCAGGAGGCGTAGAGCATCCCTGTTCAGAGTGACTTGATCACTCGCTGACCGCCCCGATCGAGCTTTGCCAGCACAGTTGAGCGAGGTGCGCGAAGCGGTCGTTCAGTAACAGAGCAACTTGTTGGTGACGGAGCGGCCGGAAGCATCGGTCAGTCGCACCATGTAGACACTGGGAGGAAGATGCTCCGCATGCATCGTGACCGTTCGGTCCGAGGTGCTGTACGTCTCAAGTATTCGGCCCGAAACGTCCATGATCACAACCTTGAATGGTCCGGTCCAGATTGGCGTGAAGTCGATGGTGATGGTTCTTGCATCGTGGCCGTATCGCACGATGTTCGAGCCTTCCAGGGTCACGTCATCCACGGGAACGCTCCAGCCGTACTTGGCAACATAGAGATGACATATGATGGGTATGCTGCATTGCTCACCGAAGACGTAGATGTTGTCCGAGCCATCCGATCCGATCGAACTGGATGTGGTATGGGTCCATGGTTGTGGGCTGAAGTACCTGCCCTCCCATACCAGATCGCCATCAGGGTCGTACCGGAGAACATAGGTGGACCATGAATGGTTGTTCAGGCTATCCGGCCCGTGGCCAGTGACATGTATGTGGCCGTTGGTGCCAATGGCCAGATCACTCGCACTATCACTCCCTGAAAGAGACCCGTATGTGCGGACCCAGCGGAACCCACCGGTGGGCGATAGCGCCAATAGCGCGATGTCAGGTGAGCCGCTATCGTGCTCTTTGCCGAGGATGTAGATGTTTCCGGCTCCGTCAAGTTTCATATCAACAACCCTATCCTCGTATGCAATGTCCTCGATGGTGGTCCAGAGCGGGTTCCCCGAAGTGTCGTATGCAGCGCATAGGAAATCGCCTTGCGCGGGACCGTCATATCGACCGGCGATGATGATCTCCTGCTGTTGGTTGACAACCACTGCATTGGCCCATGACTGATAGCCGGGAGACGTTCTTCTCACCCAGCGTAAAGTGCCGTCGGGTGTGTATGAGAGCAGTACGATGGTCCCGAGTTCGACATCGACACTTGAGCCGGTCACATATGTATTGCCGTTCAAGTCCACATCCACCGCCAAGCCGTGATCTCCGAAGGACGACGAGTTATGGTCATATTCCGCAGCCCACAGGAGGTTCCCAAGACTGTCGTAACTGACCGTGGCTGCATCATAGCCGGTAATCCCGTAGGAAGCACCGGTGACCAGTACGTTCCCATCGTGCCCTATGGCCATGTCCCTTACCGCACATAACGATGACCCGAAGTCGTGATCTACGGACCATTGAAGCTCACTGTTGGGTCCATACCGTGCGATATAGAAGCCGATGTCCGATCGGGAAGCGATGTGGACCGCGCCGGACGGAGCCAGCACCACTGCACTGTTACTACTGAGACCTGGGATCGGCTCCTGCCAGATCATCTCCCCGCTCGGACCGATCTTGGACAATAGACCACCTCCATCCATACTCGTTGCTGAGAGTTGGTAGGAGTTGCCGGTTTGGTCCACGGCCATTTCCAAGGCGCGCCCACCCGAAGTCGCCATGGATGAGAACGTTGCCACCCATGCCGGAGGAGGGTCCTGTGCCAGAATACTGTGGACCAATAGGACCGAAATGGAGGAGAAGAATGATCGTCGCATCGGTCAGGTGCCAGCCAAACGCTGCATTTCAGAACTAATTGTGCTTCAGGTCGGTCGCTTCCCGGGGATCGATGCTCAGTTACTGATGAACACGGGTCGTGCTTGATCTCCAACCACGAAAACATAGAGGCCGGTCGCCCAGCCCTCGATTCCGATGCGAAGAGGTCCTGTCGAGAAAGCCTCGTGTACGATCCTCCCCGTCGGATCAACGACCCGGATGAAGCCTTGTGGTGTAGATGTGTTGATGGATACCGCCCGACCATCATTGCTCAGGGTGAATGGCGATGTACCGGACTGTGCTGCGAGCGAGGTGGACGCTTCCAGCATCCACGCCAATGCATCCTTCACATGCTGGCGGAAGCCCTCATCACCCGTGTAGTTGCTCGCGGCATGGCCTAGCGCCGTGTAGAAGATGTGTGAGCCACTGGGCAACTCCTGGTACCAGCTCATCGGTCGCTGGGCGTCGTAGCTGTTCACCAACCCATTCGGGCCGATCGTCTCTTCCACCTCCAGCACCACGTTGTTCGCCGGGTTGAAGTAGCCGCCCTCCCAGTAGTAGTACTCCTCGTTCTTCAGCCAGGGATCCGGAAGGTTGGAGGTGGACGGGTGCGCTCCGATGTGCATCATCTCATAGGGAGGTGTGCCGCTCACATGGTTCGGGTCCTCCTGCACGCTCGCACCGATCAGCTCGGCGTAGAAGTCCCAGGTACCCGTGTTATTGCCGTTCGCGGTGCTGTGACGATAGGTGTCGCTCGCCGCGTGGATCCCCATGACATGGCCACCTCCGGCGATCCATTGTTCAAAGTTGGTCCGCTGTTCATCGTTGAGGATCGCGTTCCCGCTGGTATTGCTGAACACGATCGCATCGTACAGGAACAGGCTGCCGGGATCGTTGAACGCGCTGGCGGTCGGGGCATCGTCCACGGTAATACCGAGATCAAGGCCTATGCTTTGGAACATGGCGAAGGAGACATCGCGCGTGCCATGGTCGAAGCCGGAGGTGGCCGTGAAGTGCAGCAGCCGCTGGGCGTGCACGTTGAAGCCGCCGGAAACGAAGACAAGGATGATCGTATTGCGCATCGCGTGGATGAAAATAATCCATCGCGGATCGAACCTGACCGATGAAGCCGTGTACGGGTGTGTGCGATCGGCGATCCCGGCGCATCATTCCTAAGTCCCAATACCCACGATCATGAGAAAGAACCTGTTCATCCTTCCCGCGATCCTCGTTGCGACCAGCGCCATCATCGTGCTGGTATCCTTCCGGCAGGCGAACCCTGCGGAAATGCCCCATTGCCATGTGCCGTCCGCCGATCCGTCGTTGGTGGCGCAGGTGAACGAACCCGTCAAGGGCTGTGTGTTCAAGAGCGTGTATGAAGGCGAGGGACTGGATCCGAGCTTCGTGCTTGTCACGCCGGAGAACGTGGTCCGGAGCGAGCAGCGCGGGATCGATTGGTTGGTGAAGGCCCAGGCCAATGACGGTGGCTTCGGTAGTGGCAGCCACGCCCGCCAGGACATCATGGACCCGCACGCGGTGAGCACCGATCCGGCCACCACGGCCATGGTAGGCATGGCCCTGATGCGCATGGGCAACACGCTGGACAAGGGCCAATACGCCGGCCAGTTGAAGCGTGCCACCGAATACCTACTGGTACAGGTGGAGAAGACACCCAAGGGCGCCACTAACATCACTCCACTCACCGGCACCCAGATCCAGAGCAAGTTGGGCGCCAACATCGATGTGGCCTTGACCACGCAGTTCCTGTCGAACCTCGTGGCCAAGATCGGTGAGCAACACGGCAGCTACCTGCGGGCCAAGCGCGCGCTGAACACCTGCGTCGGCCTGATCCAGCAGTCGCAGAACAGCGATGGCAGCGTGAAAGGGGATGGCTGGGCCGGTGTGCTGCAGTCGAGCTTCGCGGCCAGTGCGCTGGAAAGTGCGAAGACCGTGGGCGCTGAAGTGGACGACGTCGCCCTCGACCTGGCCCGCGACTATCAGAAGGCCAACTTCGATGCGAACACGGGTAGCGTGGCCACCGAGCGTGCAGCAGGTGTGACCTTGTACGCCGTAAGCAGCAGCACACGCAACAGTGCGGCCGAGGCCCGCGAGGTGAACGAGGTGGTGGCCAAGGCGAAGAAGGAGGGAAAGGTGTCCAAGGATGCCGAGGTGGACACCAAGACGCTGGAGGATGCGGGCTACAGCCGTGCAGAAGCGGAGAAGATGAACACGGCCTATCAGGTCTATAACGCCGCCAAGCAACAGGCCCAGGATGAGCGTGTGATCAGCGGCTTCGGCAACAACGGCGGCGAGGAGTTCCTGAGCTTCCTACAGACCGGTGAGTCGCTCGTGATCGCCAAGGACCAGGGCTGGAAGAACTGGTACGGACAGACCACCAAGCGCCTGGTGGACATCCAGAACCAGGACGGCAGTTGGAACGGGCACCACTGCATCACCAGCCCGGTGTTCTGCACGGCCACCTCCCTGCTCATCCTCAGCGTGAACAACGACATCGAGCACCTGCTGGCCCAGGGCGCGGTGAAGTACAAGTGATCGACCATCCGGCGGGAGCGTAAGTGGTGCGCCCCGCGTTGTGGAGGCCGCACGGAACCTAGGAAGTCCGTGCGGCTTTCCGTTTCCCATGAACGGTGGTGGGGCGGTACGGATGGCGGCTACGGCGATGTGTTGGAGTCCCACCTTTGCACCCGCGTCCCAATGAAACGCTTCCGCATGGTCATCCTCTGGATCCTCGGCATCATCGCGGTGCTGGTGGTGTGGCTCATCCTCTACTTCCAGTTCTCGCCACGTATCGGCAGGGATCCAACGGGCGAGCGATTGGCACGCATCCAGGCATCACCCAACCAGAAGGAAGGCCGCTTCCGCAACGTGGTGGAGACGAACATGGACATGCCCTTCACTGTGATGGCCAAGGTGATGTATGAAATGGTGCGCGGTGGCGATGCGCGGGAACCGAAGGACACCCTTCCGACCGTGGACATGGACATCACGGCTTGGAAGGCCGTACCGGACAGCTCGTTCGCGGTGGCCTGGTTCGGGCATTCGTCGCTGCTGATCAAATTGGGTGGCACCACTTTCCTGATCGATCCGGTCTTTGGCGAGCGGGCATCCACCTTCTCCTTCGCTGGTCCGAAGCGCTTCAACTACCGCCAGCACATGCGGGTGGACCTGCTGCCCGCCGTGGACGTGGTGCTGCTCTCACACGACCATTACGACCACCTCGACCACGAGACCATTGTGCAACTGAAGGACAAGCGCTTCATCGCACCGCTGGGTGTGGGGGCGCACATGGAGTCCTGGGGCATCCCGTCCAGCGCCATTACAGAGAAGGACTGGTGGGAGAGCGTGGAGATCGGCAAGGTGCAGCTCACGTTGGCACCATCGCGCCACTTCTCCGGCCGGGGCATGACCAACCGCTTCAGCACCTTGTGGGGTTCTTGGGTGATGGAGGCGAACGGTAAGAAGATCTATTTCGGTGCGGACTCGGGCTATTCGCCCACCTTCAAGGAGGTGGGTGAGCGTTTCGGCCCCTTCGACCTGGCCTTGTTGGAATGTGGGGCGTACAACGAACGCTGGGCGAACATCCACATGATGCCCGAAGAGACCGCACAAGCGGCCGTGGATGTGAAGGCCCGTGTGCTGATGCCCGTGCATTGGGCGAAGTACAGCCTGGCCTTGCACCCGTGGAAGGAGCCGATCGAGCGGCTCACGGCAAAGGCCGGGGAGTTGGGTATGCCGCTGTTGACCCCACGGATCGGGGACATCGTGGTGGATGCGGACCGGTCGCGTTCGGAGCGGTGGTGGGAAGGGTTGGAGTGATCCGTTGTTGAGCTAACTTATTCGGCAGTGGATCGACGGGATAAACGTCGATCGGCCGATGTACCTCAACTGCCACAGCTGGTTCAGTTTCAAGTACGGCGTGATGCGTCCGGAGGCGCTGCTGGAGGAAGCGGCGAGAGCGGGCGTGCACACCTTTGCCCTCACCGACATCCATTGTTCGGCGGGGATCCCGGACTTCGTGCGCGATGCGGGGCGTTACGGGGTGCGGCCGGTCGCGGGGATCGAGTTCAGGCAGGGGCCGAAGCTGCTGTACATCGGCATTGCCAGGAGCAACGAGGGTTTCCAGCGCTTGAACGAATTGCTGAGCCCGCACCTGCTGGATGATGAGCCCTTGCCCGAGCGAGCACCGGAGTTGGACGAGGTCTTCTTCATCCATCCCTTCGCAGACGCACCACAACAGCTGAGGCCGAACGAGCGCGTGGGCATCAAGCCGTCCGACCTCACGCGTCTGCCCTTCAGCCCGTGGGTACGTCGGCCGCAGGACCTGGTGGCGCTGCTGCCTATCACCTTCCGCGATCCCGCGACGAGCCGGGCTGACTTCACCAAGCACCGGCTGCTGCGCACGGTGGCGAAGAACACCGTGGTGAGCAAACTGCCGCCCGAAGAGCTGGCTTCACCGGACGAGGCTTTCCGCAATGAGGCGGAGCTGCGCCACCTCTACCGCGACTTCCCGTGGTTGCTCACCAACGCGGCGCGGCTGCTGGAACAGTGCCACATCGCCTTCGACGGCAGCGACAAGACGTGGAGCGCGTTCAGCGGCAGCATCGCGGCGGACCGGGAGAAGCTGCACGGTGATGCGCGTGCGGGATTGTACTACCGTTATGCCAGGCCAACGGCCAAAGCGATCGCGCGCCTGGAGCACGAGCTCGACGTGATCGAGCGCATGGGCTTCATCAGCTACTTCCTGATCAACCAGGACATCGTGGACCATGCGCGCCGCCGCGGCTTCTTCCATGTGGGGCGGGGCAGCGGGGCGAACAGCCTGGTGGCCTACTGCCTGCGCATCACCGACGTGGACCCGATCGAGCTGGACCTCTACTTCGAGCGTTTCATCAATCCGGCGCGCAAGAAACCGCCCGACTTCGACATCGACTTCAGCTGGAAGGACCGCGACGAGATCTACCGGCATGTGTTCAACAAGTACAACAGCGGCGGTTCCGTGCGAGGTGGCCCTACAGGCGGCATCCACGCCGCGCAGATCGCCACCTACACCACCTTCCAATGGCGCGGCGCCATCCGCGAACTGGGCAAGGCCGTGGGGCTGCCGCCGGCGGAGATCGATGTGCTGAGCGAAGGCGATCGCGGCTATTATGCCAGAGGGCGTCCCAGCGCGCAGGCGAAGAGCGACGAGCTGGACCGCGTGGCGCGTGCCGTGGTGCGCCATGGCCGGGAACTGATCGGCATGCCGCATCACCTGGGCATCCATGCGGGCGGCGTCGTCATCACCCAGAAGCCGGTGACGCATTACACCGCACTTCATCGGCCGCCGAAGGGATTCCCGGTGACGCAGATCAGCATGCTGGAATGCGAGGACCTCGGCCTGCACAAGTTCGATCTGCTGAGCCAGCGCGGGCTGGGGCATATACGGGATGCGGTGGAGCTGGTGAATGCAGAGGCCGTTGTTGGTTGTCGGTTGTCAGAGGGACCGTCGCACCAGCACGCGCGCGACGGCCTGCGCGACCGGACAACCAATAACGGACAACCAGCAACTGGCGTTGACATCCACGACATCACCCGTTTCAAGCAGGATCCGGCGATCAAGGAACTGTTGCGGAAGGGTGATACGATCGGCTGCTTCTATGTGGAGAGCCCGGCCATGCGCATGTTGCTGAAGAAGCTGCGGGTGGATGATTACCTGGGGCTGGTGGCGGCCAGCAGCATCATCCGTCCGGGTGTGGCGGAGAGCGGCATGATGCGTGAGTACCTGCTGCGGCACCACGATCCGGAGCGCCGGAAGCTCGCGCCGAAGCGCCTGCTGGAGATCATGCCCGAGACCTACGGTGTGATGGTGTACCAGGAGGATGTGATCAAGGTGGTGGTGCAGTACGGTGGGCTTGATCTGACCGAGGCGGACCAGGTGCGGCGGGGCATGAACATCCGGTACCGCGACCGTCCGGAGTTCAAGGTGGTGGAGCGGAAGTTCTTTGACAACTGTGCGGCCTTCGGGCATCCGCCGGGCGAGGTGGAGGAGATCTGGCGGCAGATCCAGAGCTTCGCCAGCTTCAGCTTCGCGAAGGGGCACAGCGCGAGCTATGCGGTGGAGAGCTACCAGAGCCTCTACCTGAAGGCGCACCATCCGCTGGAATTCCTGGTGGGCGTGGCGAACAACTTCGGCGGCTTCTACCGCACGGAGTTCTACCTGCACGAGGCCAAGCGTGCGGGTGCGGTGATCGAGGCGCCATGCGTGAATACGAGCGAGGAGCTGTGTGTGCTGGTGAGGGAAGAAGAGAGCGTGCAAGGGTGCGAGGGTGCGAGGGTGCCTGGGTGCGAGGGTGAACCGGTTGCAGGATGCGCACCCACGCACCCACGCACCCACGCACCACGCATTTATCTGGGTCTCTCCAACGTCAAGAGCCTCAGCAACGAAGCCGTGCAGCTCATCCTTCATGAACGCCGACGCAACGGACCGTTCACCGACCTGCATGACCTGCTGAAGCGCGTACCCCTGGGCCTGGAGCAGGCGCGCATCCTTGTGCGTGTGGGCGCCTTGCGCTTCACCGGGCGCAGCAAGCCGCAGTTGTTGTGGGACCTTGCACTGCTCTACCGTCCGGCCATGGTGAGCAGTGACGGTGACCTCTTAGTTACGCAGGTGGATGAGCCAAGGCTGCCCGCACTGCAGCACCATCCCCTGGCCGATGCCTACGACGAGATGGACCTGCTTGGCTTTCCACTGTGTGATCCGTTCGCGTTGGTGGAACTCGGATCAGACGATCAGACGATCAGACGATCAGAAAATGGAAATACCTCCTCGCACCCCCGCACGCTCTCGCCTTTCCCACTTCCTCTCATCCTCAAACGCCAAATGCCCCTCCACATCGGCAAGCGGGTGATCATGCTCGGATACATGATCCATGTGAAGACCACGACCACCCACGGCGGATCCTATATGAGCTTCGGTTCCTTCATCGATCCGGCGGGCGACTTCTGGGACAGTACGCAGTTCCCTCAGGTGGCCGAGCGCTACCCCTTCCAGGGGCGCGGGGTCTATCGGTTCACGGGGGTGGTGGAGGAGGAGTTCGGGCATTGCGCCCTGCGCGCGGAGCGATTCGAGAAGCTGCCGTGGCGACCGGATCCGCGTTACGGGACGAAATGAACTCAGCGGCCGAAGTAACGGTTCACGGCCTCGGTGCGGTTCTGCACGTGCATCTTGCCATAAATGCGGTGGATGTGCTGTTTCACGGACCCCTCGCTGATCCCCATGTGGGCGGCGATCTCCTTGTACAACAGCCCTTGTGCCAGGAGTTCAAGCACCCGGAACTCGCGCTCGGTGAGCGCGGCATCGATGACATCCTTTGCGGGGCCGGTCGCCGGACGGAAATGACGCACCACACGCCGCGCCACGCTCATGCTCATCGGGGATCCGCCGGCAAGGACCTCACGCACCGCGGAGACCACATCATCCGGTGTGGAGTTCTTCAGTAGATAGCCGTTGGCACCCGCTTTCAAGGCCTCGAACACCTTGTCATCCGTGTCGTTCACGGTGTACATCAGGAACTGGGTGCTGTTCCAACGACCGCTCAAGGTGCGAACCCCTTCGATGCCGTCCACCCCCGGCAGGTTGATGTCCATGAGCACCACATCAACCCCATCGCTGTCGGTCAACGCCAGGGCATCCTCCACGGAGCCATGTACGCTTTCCACGTGCATGCCCGGTGTGGCGATGAACACGGCGCGCAACATCTCCCGGATGCGTTCGTCATCCTCGATGATGCGAAGGGTGATGTTGTTCTCCACGGTCCGAAGGTCGGGTGAAGGTCCCTGACGGGCAAGCTAACTTTCGTTCGTCCGGAGCGGGACATGCAGCCGTATGCGGACCCCTCGTCCGCCGGGAGCGTTCGCCAGATCGAAGACCGCACCGACCTGCCGGGCCCGCTCGGCCATGTTGACCGATCCGTTGCCACGCCGCCGGCCGTCCTCGGGAAGTCCCAGACCATCGTCCTCCACGTGCACCAGCAGGCCATCGACCCATGTCATACGCAGTTCCACCTGGCGGGCGTTCGCGTGCTTCACCACATTGTGCAGGGCTTCCTTGACGATGAGGAACAGGTTGCGCCGTTGTTGTGAGGTGAGCGGTATCGCCGGCCAGGCCTCATCGACGGTCGCCCGGAGCGCGATGCCATGGACATCCAGGTAATGCCGGGCATGCGAGGAGATGTAGGCCACGAGGTCATCCAGGCTGCCCTGATCATCCTGTAGGGCCCAGATGATGTCGCGCATGCTGGTGATGAGCTCCTCGGCCGCACTGGCCTGTTCACGCAGGAAGGGGACATTGGTCGCACCAGGATCCGCGCGAAGGCTCATTTCGCTCCGGAGCTTCAAGGCGCTCAACCCGACGCCGAGGTCATCGTGAAGGTCGCGGCTCACCTGTTCGCGCACGCGCAGTTCGGCGATGGTGCGCTCCTGCACCGCATACTGGGCCTCGAGTTCCGCTGAACGCCGCCGGTGCCGTTGCCGCGCATTGTTCACCAGTAGCAGTGTGCTGAGGCCGATCACCGTGAGCGATGCGATGAGGATGAGCCACCGGCGTCGGCGTTGTTCATATCCGAGCTGATCCGCTACCCGCTGTCGTTCGATCCGCGCGAGTTCCAGGTCGCCGTCCGCCTTGAGCAGCATGGCCTGCGTGGAGAGGGCGGTCCGGATGTTCTGTGCGGTGATGGTGCTGTCGATGTGATGCCATTCACCCAACCGCTCGAGCGCTTCGGGGAGTTCACCGATCCGTTCGTACGCGTGCGAGGCCATCCGCGCGAAGTTGCGCTGGGTGACCAGGCCCACCTGCGCGCGATGGGTGACCAGGTAGGCGCGTGCCCGTGCCAGGGCCTCTCGAGCGTCGCTGATCCGTCCGGCTTGCGCCAGTGCCAGGCCCCTGCCGACCAAGGCGTCCACGCCGATGTCATGGTCCTTCGCAGCATCCGCGATGGCCCAACTGCGATCGTAATGGTCCAATGCGACCATGGGTTCTCCCACCCTGAGGTCGAGGTTCCCGAGTCCCCACCACGCCACGGCCATCGCACGCTGTGCCCCGGCCTCAGAGGCCAGCCGGAGCGAGGTCTCCAGGTGATATCGGGCGCTGTCGGTACGGCCCAGCGTGGTGAGGTAACTGCCCATGTTGCCATGGATGTGATAGAGCTCGCTGATGGGGTAGCGCGATGCGGGCAGGTGTGGGAACCAATCGAGCGCCAGACGCAGGTAGGGCAGGGCCTCCTTGCTGTCCTGTATGTTCTCGTGGAGAAGACCCTTCAGGTTGTACGCGTTCGCAATGAGGATACTGTCGTTCAGGTCACGGGCTATGCGTTCAGCTCTATTGAGGTCGCGCATCGCGGCATTGAAGAGCCCCTCATAGTACAGGACCTCGGCCCGGTAGCAGAGCAGGTAGTGCTCCTCTTCGGGTTGGTGATCCGGCACCAGCAGGCCGAGCGCTTGGTTGATGTGGTACATGGCGCTGTCCCCGTGGAAACCGTCCATGTGGTCGAGCGCCTGTTCGATGTGCCGGTGTAAGGTCGTATCGGCGAATGGCGGGAGCCGACGCATGGGGAGGAACTCCTGGGCATCGGTCGGAATGACCGCAGGGAATATCCAGCAGCACAAGAGCCACAGCTTGGGTCCGATCCGGCCTTTGGAGAGCATGTTGAACGGTGAGGATGACCGTGCCACGCGAATATCGCGCCTTGGACCTTAAGCGCCCGCACGAACCCGCGCTTCCGGAACATGTGGACGGTCGCCTACCGCTCCAGTTCGATGGCGTGCTCGTTGTCCTCCATCACTCGATCGATGAACAGGTGGTCGCGGTCGATCTCGGCCCGCAACGGCTTCTCGGCCACCTTGAAGGTGAACGTGTTCCTGCCGCTCACCAGGCGGATCCGGCGTTGCAGCAAGGGGACATCATTGAGCGACTTGTCGGCCTTCGCACCGAACCTGGGATAACGCAGGATGCTCACGTCGATACAATCGTTCATCGGAGCCGGGGTCTCCCTGCCCAGACTGTCAGCGTGGTTCTTCTCGCCCCAGAGCTGCAGGGTCACCTCCCACGTGCTATCGGGCAGCATGCGTGCGGAGGCGCTGTCCACGCGGTTGTTGTAGAGCGTGATATGCTTGAACCCGTCCTCCAGCAGGTAGGTCAAACTGTCGGGCACCACCTTCTCCAACTCACGGTACATGTCCAAGGCAGTGGGGTATGGTGGTTCAGCGTATGCGAACGTGTCCACCAGCGCCCGGAAGGCCTTGTTCAAGCTGTCCTCGCCCACGAAGTCGCGCAGACCGTACAGGACAATGCTGCCCTTGTTGTAATGGATGTAGCCCTGGTTCTCCACCTCAAGCAGCGGAACCTCCTTCAGGTCCTCCGAGCCGCGCGAACGCTGGTAGCGGTCGCTTTCGAGCTTGAGGAACTTCCGCATCCGTGCGCGACCATACTCCTTCTCCATGACCATCAGTGCGCTGTACTGGGCCATGCTCTCGCTCAGCAAGGTGGAGCCCTGCATATCGGCGCCCATCACCTGGTGCGCCCACCATTGATGCCCCATCTCATGGGCCACCACGTAGAACACCATGTCGATGTCGGTGGTGTCGCTCAGGTCGGCGATGAAGCCGATGCCCTCGCTGTAGGGCATGGTCCCAGGGAAGGCCTGGGCGAAGGTCTGGTAGCGCGGGAACTCGATGATGCGCGCCTGCTTGTGGCGGTAACGCCCGAAGTGGGTGCTGTAATAGCTCAGCGACTTCTGGATACTGTTGGCCATGCGCGGCACGTTCTCGGTGTGCGTGGGATGGTAGTACACTTCCACGTCCACGGTATGCGCGGGGTCGGAAGGGTCGGTCCATTTCTCACGCAGCACCTCGTAGCGGGCGCTCATGAACGAGTAGAAGTTCATGCTCGGGTGGTCCACCACGTACTCGAAGTAGCGCTTACCGTTCTCCGTCCATTCCCGTTCCAAGGAACCCGGTGCGATGGCGATCTGGTCCGGAGCGGTGCTGATGATGGTGCGCACGTTCACCCAGTCACTGTTCGCCATCAGGTAGTTGTTCATGCGCTGCGATGGATCATCCGTCAGCTTCGGCATGCGTTGCTTCGGAGGAAGTCCGTGTTTGCGGCGGTCGTTCTTATCCTGCAACTCACCAGCTTCGCTGTATCCGATGACGGGGAGGATGTCCATGTTGTTGAAGAAGGTGCCGTTCTCGTTCAGTTGCATCACGGAGACGGAGTTCTCGAAACCCTTCGGCACATGGTCGGCCGTGGCCTTGAATTGCAGTTCCTCTCCTGGTAGGAGCGGCTTGCCCAGCTTATAGATGCGATAGTCCACACGCTCATCGTTCAGGACGAGCGTGGCGCCCGGGATCTCCACCTCCTGCACGATCCCGCTGCTGTTCATGTTCAGGTGCATGGAGTCGATGGGTGCATCGCTCTTGTTCTTCACTGTGATGCGCGCCACACTGTGCAGGATGCGCTGGTGCGGATCCAGATCGATGGTGAAGGCGATGTCGGCATAGTGGGGCTGATCGATGCCTTCGTACTTCTTGTAGGTCCTCTCGTAGTACACGGCGTCCTCTTCACGATCGTCGCGGCCCACGACCTCGTTGAGCCCCTTCGTATTGTAGTAGTTCCATGCGCCCAGCCCGATCCAGGCGGCCAGGGCCGGGAGGATGAGCCACTTGTTCCGTGCGGCGCGCTGGCGCGCCAGCCGCAAACGCCAGGCCCAGGAGGTCTCCCTTCCGCGGATCCAGAAGAACAGGGCCAGGGCCAGCAGGATCGCACCGAAGGCCGCCCAGTAGGCCTTGAACCAGGACCAAGCCGTGATCGCGGTGCCGTAGGCGTTCATATCAGAATACTCGGTGCCCGGCGCCGAATTGAATCTGGCGAGGTGGGTACGAACATCGAGTGCGTTCAGCAGGATGCCACTTCCGATGATGAAGACGATGAACACGGCATACCCCACGTACTTGTTATTCACCAGTACGTGGATCAGGAAGGCGAGCGTAAGCATGATCCCGAGACCAATGAGGTTGGGCAGGATGTAGTTGCCGAGGTATACCCCCGGTTCCAGTTGGGTGTAGCCGTTCAGCAGTTGGAAGACCATGCCGCCGACCGATGCGATCGCCAGAACAAGGGCGAGCAACAACAGCAGCGCGGCGTACTTGCCGAGCAGGCCGATCCCCAACGGCGTGGGCGTCGCATCATGCACCTCGTCCAGCTTCGGCTCGCGTTCCTTCCAGACCAGCAGGCCGCTGTAGAAGGTGATGAGGATCATGAGGAAAAGACCGAAGGATCCTTCGGTGATGTCATTCACCCGGTAGGTGACAGGATGCAGCGTGTTCTCGTACAGTGAAGAGGAGAAGGAGAGGCCGAGGAACATGTTCAGCAGCCCGATGCCCGTGACCAGCAGGAAGGCCGTGCCTTTCAACATGCCGGTGAGGTCGTTCCACACGATCCGGCGCCATTGGCGGAAGTGGGCGGCGCGGTCGAACCGACGGGCGACCATCGGAACGTTTACGTGGATCGCCACCGGTGTGGTCTCGTCACCGGGTGGAAGCGCAGGTGCGTTGGCCTTGCGGTCCGTGAAACTGAAGCGCCAGTAGGACACAAGGAAGACGACCGCCGCCAGTGCCAGCCACAGCAGGCGGTTCCAGAGGAGGACACCGGTCATGGGCAGCAGCATGGTGTTCTTGTCATCCACCGTCCAATACCTGCTCACCAGTTCGAAGGCCGTGCCGCCGAAGGGGTCGAGCAAGGCCGCCAGGGTCTGGTTGTCCATCTCGGTCATGAAGCTCTCCGCCACGCCGCTGCCCACCATGATCACGATGGCCGTGACGAAGGCGGCCGTGGTGCTTCGAACGAGCACGGCCACGGCGAAGATCACTGCGGCTGAGAACACGATGTTCGGGATGCTCAGGAAGAGGTAGGCCTGCGCATGTGCAATCAGCACGTTCGCACCGATACGCTCCGGATCCACCCAGGGCATGACGCTGCCGAGGATCATCCCCAGCGAAATGCCCAGTAGAGGAAGTGTGGATACGAAGGTGCTTCCAAGGAAGCGGCTCAGCAGGTATTGCCCCTTGTCCAAGGGCGTACTGAACATGATCTGTTGCGTATTGTACGCGAAGTCACGGATGGCGCTGGCGTTCACGAACGCGGTGACCATGAGGAGTCCGAGGAATCCGAACGCCGCGTAGTACTGGTACACCATGAAGGGGGCGTTCAACTTCACGTTGGCGAGCTGACCACCTACGACCAGTTCGTCCCAACTCACCAGACCGAAGCCGAAGAGCGCGAAGAGCAGCAGGAAGATGTACACCATCGGCTGCCGGAGCCAGTGGCGGAGTTCGATCAGGGTCAGGCGCCAGGTCATGCGGTTGCGGTGTTATGCGCCCCGTTGATGTGGCTGAAGAAGACATCCTCCAACGAGGGCTCCACTCCGACGAAACCGTTGCCGGGGTCACCTTCACTGTACACGTGTATCGAAGGCCTGCCAGCGATGAGCTTGTTGCTGATCACCTTGTTGCTGGCGTGATATTCCTCGACCTCGTTCTTGGCGATGCTCTTCTCCCAGATCCGGCCCTTCACCTGGTGCAGCGCATCGGTCGGCGCGCCCGCGAAGAGCAGTCGTCCCTTGTTGATGATGGCCATGTTGTTGCACAGTTCCTGCACATCCTGCACGATATGGGTGCTGAGGATCACCACCACGTTCTCACCGATCTCCGTCAACAGGTTGTAGAACCGGTTGCGCTCACCGGGGTCGAG
This sequence comes from Bacteroidota bacterium, assembly GCA_029573495.1. Taxonomy (GTDB): domain Bacteria; phylum Bacteroidota; class Bacteroidia; order Flavobacteriales_F; family PHOS-HE28; genus PHOS-HE28. Next base: position 20,863 of record JAKQEI010000061.1, read on the forward strand.
GCCGGCCGTTGGTTCGTCCACGATGATGAGCTTCGGCTCACCGATGAGCGATTGGGCGATGCCGAAGCGCTGTTTCATGCCGCCGCTGAAGCCAGCGATGCGACGGTCACGGTGCTCCCAGAGGTTGACCTTCTGCAGGAGGGCCTCCACCAGCGCCCGTCGTTCCTTGTTGTCGACCACCCCTTTGAGCAGGGCGATGTGGTCGAGCATGTGGTAGGCGCTCACCCTGGGGTACACGCCGAACTCCTGGGGCAGGTAGCCCAACACCCGACGCACTGCGGGCTTGTCGTTCAGGATGTCGATATCCCCGAGCACGGCGCTGCCCTCATCGGCTTCCTGCAGGGTGGCCAGGATCCGCATGAGCGTGCTCTTGCCGGCGCCGTTGGGTCCAAGCAGGCCGAACATCCCGGTGGGTATGGTCAGGCTCACATTATCCAATGCCTTCACGCCGTTCGCGTAGGTCTTGCTCAATCCGGTGATCGTCAGCTGCATGGTTGGTGTCCGATTTCAATGCCAAGATGCTGTTTCCGATCGGAACCGCGGGCGGAGCCCACACGGACGGCGTCCGGAAGTGATGGCCGGTCGTTCGGCGGGCAGCGAACCGTTGGGGCTCATCCTGCGTCATCATCCATATCCCGGACGCATGCCTCCCTACCTCTCCATCGTCCTGATGCTCCTCTTCGGTCCGGCAACCGGACAGACCGTTACTTGGCTGCTGGATGAAGCTGTGGACTATCAGTTCAATCCGGGTATGCCGAGGCACGCGCTGGCTGCCGACCAGGGTCACCTGCTGGAGATGCGTTCGGTGGGCATTGACTTCATCTATGGCACTACCACTTACGGCACGGTTGCCCTCGACCTCCGCGATCCTTCCACTGGCGATCTGGTCAGGTCATGCTTGCTCGGTGATTCGGTCGCGGTGAAGGCGGTGGAGATCGGTCCGGATGGCGTGGCCTATTTCACGGGCCGGTTCCTGGGTGCAGGCATGGACCTTTGCGACGGGTCAGTTGTAGTGGGGATGGACGGTGGCCCATTCACCGAGAACCATTTCCTTCTCGCTTGGGACCTCAGCAACGACGGGTTCCTGTGGGTGCGCAACCTGAGCCTGACGCATGGGATGGTGGAGGATGTCCCGTCCATTGCGGTCGATCCGGCAGGTAGGCTTTGGTACTTGCTGCGCCATTTCACGGATGCCCTGGTCGTCCAGGTGGATGAAGATGGCGAGGATGTCATATCCCGCAGCATGGACGGCCTTCGACACCTGGGCACCCTCAGCTTCGACCCTTGGGGCGGGCTCTATGTGAGCGGTTCTTGCGAGAACGGGACCTTGACCTTCGGAGGAGAGGAATTTCCCGTGATGAGCAATGAGGGCTACAACATGTTCGTCCTTCGGTTCAAGCCCGATGGCACCGCTGGATTCGCCCGGTTCGCGGAGGACATCACCTTCCAGGACCCGACGGTCGTGGCCACGAACGATGGCCATGCCTATCTGGCTGGATCGATCTTCATCGGTACCAATTGGGGTGGTTTGCCCGTCGGCGGTGCGATCTGGGGTTCGAACGTCTTCATCGCCCGGTTGGACAGTACCGGGACCTTTGAATGGATACTTGGTCCAGACTTAACGCCCGGCCAGATCCTCGGCGATGTGGATCGTGCGAAGGGACCATGCATCGATGTGGATGACTCGGGTTCCGTATTCTTCCTTGGGATGTGCCGTGGCCTGGTGCAATGGGGGAGCGGCGTAACAAGCGGGACCGGTGCCACCGCTGAACGCAGCCTCACGTTGCTCGCCGTGAACGCGGCTGGGGATCCGCAATGGTCGGTGAACAGTGAGCCGGCAACATGGGCGGTGACCCCTCAAGGCCTGGCGGTGGCGGACGACGGTGCTTCCGTTCATTTCATGGCCCACCTGGCCGATCCGCTGGTCATGAGCGGGCTCACCGCTGGGACACTTGGCCAGCAATCCGCGGTGACCGGGCGGATCGTCATGATGCCCACGGATGTTGATGAACGGGACGGAACGGTGCGGTTGGTGGGCTGGCCGATACCGGCAACGGAAGCGCTGTACGTCGAGTGGCCGGGTGATGCCCAGGTCCGTGCTGATCTTATTGGATCGACCGGTCAGGTGGTCCGTTCCTTAACGCTCACACCAGGGGTGAACGTTGTCAGGCTCGGGGACCTGCCTGCAGGGGCCTACCTGCTTCGCACGACGCAAGGGGAAGTGGTGCGGTTCGTCGTGGAGTGTACCCATTGAGCGGGGATGGTGATGGCGTGTATCCCTATCCGACCATCTTTGGACCATGAGAGCCGCCCTCCTGACCTTCTGTTCCCTCCTCTTCGTCAACGCGCATGCCCAACAGTGGAACTGGGCGGCTGATGCCGGTGGTGGAGGCAACGTGGACTTCTGCCACGACATCGCGACGGACAGCCAGGGCAACGCCTATTGGGTGGGGACCGTGAGCGGTGATGTGGACTTCGGTTGTGCCACGCTTTCCACCGGCAACAGCGACATCCTCGGCTTCCTGGCCAAGCGTGCACCCGATGGCACCTGCGTGTGGGTGCGCGGGATCACGGTCGGCTTTGACGAGGTGTGGGCATACGGCATCGCGATCGATCATGGGGACCGGATCTACGTAACGGGCCGTTACAACGGCACTGCTTCCTTCGGTGATGGCATCACATTGAGCAGCCTGGGCAGTGATGATATCTTCCTGGCGCGATACGACACGGGGGGTGTATGCCATTGGGCGCGTCGTGCCGGAGGCAGCGGGTCGAGCGACGAAGCCCGAAGTGTGGACGTGTCGGCGGATGGCGGCGTCTTCCTTACCGGATACAGCGGGGGCACCGCCATCACCTTCGATGCGATGACCATTCCCAACACCGGCAATTTCAGGCAGATCCTGGTCGCACGCTACGACAGCCTCGGCACCGTGCAATGGGCGAAGGCGAGCACGGGCAATGGCCAGGGGAAATCGGCACGGGCGATCAGTGTGGCGGGTGATCGCTTGTTCGTGACCGGTCAGGTCGGCTTCTCCGCGGCCACTTTCGATGGTGTTCCCATCACACCCGGGGCCCAGGGAAGCTACCTCTACGTGCTGGCCATCGATCTGGAGGGCAACGTCGACTGGGCGCGCAGCTACGGTAGCGGTGATCACGAAGGCATGGGCATCAGCGCGGATACGCTCGGCAGCGTGTTCGTGGCCGGGCGCATGTGGGGAGACCTCTCCCTCCCGAACGATACGCTCACCTCAGTCAGCAGCAACGATGATATCCTGGTGATGAAATTGGATCGCGATGGCGACCTGCACTGGGCACGCAGCACCGGCTCATCACAACGCGACCTCAGCTGGAGCGTGGCGGCCGATGGCATGGGCAACGCCTACTTCTCCGCGCAGTTCAACCAGAGCATCGACTACTTCGGCACGCCCATCACCGCGCTCGGTGGAGAGGACATCCTGATCAGCAAGCTCGATGGCGAGGGTGAGGTCGTGTGGGCGGCGCGCCCAAGCGGCTTCCAGCGCGACATACCGTTGTGCATCCATCGTCGGGCTTCGGCGCCGCACGAGTTCTACTTCGGCGGCTACTTCTGGGGCGCCATCACCTACGGCAGCACCACGATCGATGACGTGCAGAACGGCGACGCGATGATCGTGGCCGGCGTGGACACGACGTTCGATGTGAGCATGTACGCCACACCTATATGCCCCGGCGATTGTGATGGCGTGGCCTATGCATTCGCCCACGGTACGGGACCGATGACCTATGTGTGGGATACCGGTGCCGATACGCCGGGCATTGCAGGGCTGTGCGAGGGGACACATATCGTTCAGGTGACCGAGGCGGAAGGGAATTCCATCATTGATACGGTCTACGTGACCGCATCGGTCGAAACGGCGTTGGTCATTCAGATCGATGGCGATTCCCTTTGGGTGGAAGGCGGGAGCGATTGGGTCTGGGAATTGGACGGGTTCCAGGTCGGAGCGGGCCAGCCCTACCACATCGCATGGGCCAGTGGCATCTACATGGTTCGTTACATCGATGAGAGCGGCTGTCTGAGCGGTTCGGCGGAGATGATGGTCGTGCTGAACGTCGGTCTGCCGGAACATGGTGTATCCGATATGCACGCCTGGCCCATCCCGGCGGATCACATGCTCGTCATCGAGCGATCGTCGTCATCCACTCCTGCTGAAATGCTTGATGTCAACGGCCGGTCGGTCCGAAGCTTCCTGTTGAGGACGGGTCGCAATGCGATCGAGGTCGGCGATCTCGTCCCGGGTATGTACGTGATCCGTTGTGCGGATGGCGGTGTACTGCGGATCGTGGTGGGTTAGGTTCACACCTTCGGCGGTATCAACTTGTACACTACCGGGGTCACCAGACGGCTGAGGACCGTGCTGCTGATCAAACCACCGATCAATACGATCGCCAAAGGCGAAATGAGCGGGTTCGTGCTGTAGGCGATCGGCAGCAGGCCACCGATCGCGGTGAGGCTCGTGAGCACGATGGGCAGGAAGCGCATCTCGCCCGCTTCGCGGATCGCTTCCTCCAAGGTGCGTCCTTCTGTTCGCAGCTGGTTCGTGAAGTCAACGAGCAGGATCGTGTTCTTCACCTCGATCCCGGCCAGTGCGATAAGCCCCACGATCGCCACGAAGCTCAGGCTGTTGCCCGTGAGCCACAATGCCAGCACCGCGCCCACGATACCCAGGGGGATCACACTCAGCACGATCAAGGTGCTCTTGAAGGTGCCGAACTCCAGCACCAGCACGGCGATGAACAGGAAGATCGTCGCAAGGATGATGGTGCCGAACCCGCCGAAGCTGTCCTGCCTCGTTTCGATCTCACCGCCCATCGAATAACCGTACCCGGCGGGTAGCTTCATTTCATCCATGGCCTTGATCGTCGCGTTGAGTGCATCATCCACCAAGTAGCCCTGTTGTACGAAACTGCTCACCGATACGTAGCGCCGCTTGCCCAGGTGCTTGATCGTCTGGGCCGAGGCTTCCAGGCGCAGGTCGGCCACCTGGCGGAGCGGGATGCTCGCGCCACTGCGACTGGTCACGTACAGATCATCGAACACGTGCAGGTCAGCGCGCTGCCCCTTCGGCACGGTGATCACCACCTCGCGTTCCACGCCCTGGGGGTCATTGAAGGCGCCCATACCCAGTCCCGCCACCGCGAGGCGCACGGTGCGGTCAATGTCCACCGTGGCGATGCCCAGCATGCTCGCCTTATCGCGGTCGATCCGCACGCGCAGGTCGCTCTTCAGGTTCGCCATCGGGTCGTCCACGTAAAGGCTACCGGGCATGTCCTTCAGCATGGTCGCCACCTGGGCACTGATGCGGCGAAGCGTGTCCAGGTCCTCCCCGAAGATGCGAACCTCCACGGGTGCCAGTTGCGGCGGACCCTGCTCGAAATCCTTCACCTCGATCTGTGCCCCGGGAACCTGTGAGAAGGTGTTCCGAAGGTCGTCGATCACACGAAGCTTCTCCTTCGTGCCGGTGCGCGGCTGAAGTTGCACGAACAGCTGCGCGAAGTCCGTGCGTTCGTTCTCGGGCTGCACGTTGTAATAGACCTGCGGATTGCCCTTGCCGACGTTGGTGGTGTAGTAAAGCACTTCCGGACGATGCGCCAGTTCGCGCTCGACCAGGCGCGCGAGGCTGTCGGTACGGGCCAGGTTGCTCTGCAAGGGAGCCACCACGTTCACCATGAACTGTGGCTTCTCGGACGCGGGGAACAGGCTGAACCCGATCACGTTCATCAGCCCCAGCGAACCGATGAAGATGAACAGTGCCACCACCAGTGTCATGCGTGGGTTGCGCAGGGAGCGTTCCAACAGGGGGGCGTAGGTGACGTGGATGCCGCGCTTCAAGCTGCGCAGGAATGTATTGCCCTGCGCGTCGTGATGCGGTTTCAGCAGCCGGATGCTCAGGAAGGGTACGATCGTGAGCGAGACGAACATGCTCGATATCACTGCGAGTATGACCGCCAACGGCAGGCTGCGGATGAACTCACCGCTCGCTTCGGGCATCAGTGCCAGCGGCATGAAGGCGATGCACAGCGTCACCGTACACCCGATCACCGCCACACCGATCTCCTTCACCGCGCCGAGCACGGAATCCATCGGCTTCCGACCTTCCCGCAGCCACCGTTCGATGTTCTCGACCACCACGATGCTGTCATCGACCAGGAGACCGAGGGCCACCACCAATCCCACGATGCTCAGCTGGTTCAGGGAGAATCCCATGGCGTTGAGCATGATCACACCCATGGCCAGGGAAAGGGGGATGCTGATCATCACCACCAAGGACGCACGGTTGCCGAGTGGTAGCAGGGTGAGCAGTACCAGGGCGATGGCGATCGCGAAGTCACGCCCGAGATGTCCTAGCCGGAAGTTCACGGCCTCGGCCTGATCAAAGTGGACCTCCAGCGCGATGTTCTCAGGCAGCTGCGTACGGAACGCCTCGAGCACCGGCTTGTAACCGGCCTGCGCCGCACTGATGTTCATGTCGCTCTTCATCGCCGCATTCACCACCACGCTCCGGTGGCCGTTCAAGCGTGTGATATGGCGGTCCTCCTGGTAGGAGTCCATCACGCTGGCGACATCACGCAGCAGCGTGTTCCCTCCATCCGCCGTCGCCACCACGGTCTGCGCGATGTCCGCCGCATCGACGTAGCTGCCGCTCGTCTTCACGTTCAGTGTCTTCGTGCCCACGTCCACGCTGCCGCCGGGGATGTTCGCCATCTCGCTCTGCACCGCGCCGATCACCTGCGAAAGCGGGATGTTCAGCCGGGCCAGCTTCTCCAGTTCCAGGTCGATCCGCACCGTGGCTGCGGGCAGCCCGTTCACCTCCACCTTCTTGAGCATCGGTACGGTTTCCAGCTCCTCCTGCAGGCGCTCGGCCTGTTCCTTCATGACTTGGCGTGGGGCGTTCTCGCTGACCAGCGCCACCTGCAGGACGTTCACGCTGGTCGGCGTCGCCTTCTGCACGTCGATGCTGCGGACGTCCGGTGGCAGCTCGGCGCGCAGTGCGTTGATCTCCTGGACCAGCTCCTGATGCTTGCGGTCCACGTCCACGCCATAAAGGGCATCGACCCGTATCACCGCGACACCATCCTTGATCGTACTGTATACGCGCTTGATGTCATCCAGCTCGGTCACCCGCTTCTCGATCGGGTCAACCACGAGGTTCTCCATGTCCTCCGGGCTCGTACCGGGGTACACCGCCACGATCGGGTAGATGGGGGCGTTCATCTCGGGGTCCTCGGCACGTGGCATGCTCAGGAGGGTGTTCATCCCCACCACCACGATCATCAGGAAGATGACCAGGGTGAACGGACTGTTCTTGACAGCGTATCGGGTGATCCACATGGTCTAACGGATTTGAATGGGTGAGCCCTCCATCAGGTACGGACCCCCTTTCACGATCAGTTCATGAGTGCTATCCAGCCCGCTCACCAGCACATGCGTGTTCGTGATACCGAGCACGGACACGGGTAGTTTATGTGCTGTGCCCTCCGCAGCGATGAACACGTACCCCTGTGACGCATCACCGTCGCGCAATGCCTCGTAGGGGATCGCCACGGCATCCGTGCGCCCATGTGTGTGGATCGTAGCCTTGCCGTACAGGCCGCTGGCCAGCTGCGCCACCGGGTCCGTTATCCTCAGCTCCACCTGGAAGGCACCCGAGCGTTGATCGGCACCGGCGCTCTTGTTGCTTACGACGGCGCGCATGGTACGTTCCGGGAAGGCATCAGCCCGCACCATTGCGCTGTCACCCACGTTCACCTGTGCCCAGTCCTTGTCACTCACCCCAACCTTGAGCAGCCACCGTCCTTTGCCCGCACCGTTCACCATCAGCACGGGACTTCCCGCTCCCACGAGCTGACCTTCGTTCACGAATTTCCGCAGGACGAGACCATCCCCGTTCGCACGGATCTCCGCATGCCGCCGCCCATATCGTGCGGCGGTCAGTTGCTCCTTCGCCACACCCAGGCCCGTTCGCGCGTTCTGTAGTGTTTCCAGGCTGATCACACTGTCCCGATGCAGGGCCTCGGCGCGCTGCAGGTCCCGTTCAGCTTTGTCGAAGGCCAGTTGGGCCTGCTCCACCTGTGCATCGATGTACGTCGGCTCCAAGGTGGCCATCAGTTGTCCGGCCTTTACCGCTTGACCTTCCTTCACGAGCACGCTACGGACGATCCCTGCGCTCAGGAAGCTCAACACCGTCTCGTCATCGGTGGTGAAGAGGCCCGGTACATGCACTTGGACCTCGTGGGGTTCGGGCTTCACCCGGCTCACTGAAACGGGTATGGCAGCGTTGGTCACGGGATCACGGGTCGGATCCTTGGCGCTGCAAGCAGCGAAGAGCAGCAGGGTGGGGAAGAGGAGTTTGTACATGGTGATCAGTTGTTCAACGGATACGTGGCGTTCTGTCTTTCCATCTCGGCCAGCTTCTGCAGGACGGTCGCACGGGCCACAGCGAGCTGCACCTCGGCGCCGGTCAGTTGATCGCGGGCGTCGAGGTATTCGATCTGGGTGTTCGCACCTTCGAGGAAGCCCTTCTCGATCAGGTTGAAATAGCTGATGGCACTGCTGTTGCGGGCTCGCGCACTTCTGAGCATGGCCTGCGCGGTCGCCAGTTCCGACTGTGCCTGGGTTGCGGATAGGAACAGCTGTTGTGTGGAGTGATGCGCGTTCAGCTCGGCGATGTCCTGGTCGAACTGCGCGCGGTGCTCCCTGTACCGGTTGCGACCACCGTTGAACAGCGGCACATCGAGCTGCACCCCGAAGAGGTAGTAATCGGCGTATCGATCGGTGCTCCAGTCCATTCCCTGGTAACCCAGGTCGATGAACGTGCTCAGCTTCGGCACCCAGTATTGGCTGGTCAACTTCGTCCGTGTTCGACGCAGTCCCACGGCGGTGCGCAAGGCTTGCAGTTCCTCGCGTCGACCGATATCGGCAGCGATGAATGAGGAGGTGTCCGCGAGTGCGGCGTCCATATCGAAGTGCTCGTCCACCGGTGCATCGAGGTCAACGTTCAGAAGGAAGTTGAAGTAGCGGCGTGCGTTGGCGAGCTGGTTCGTGGCTTGCGCGAGCTGGGAGGCGATGTGCTCGCGCTCTGCCTGTGCGCGGAGGACCTGCGCTGGAACACCGGCTCCATGCCGCTGGAGCGACCGCGTCACGTCGACGTTCCGCTCGATCAACTGTAGGGCACTGGTGTAGCTCCGCACCGCCTGCCCGGTCATCAGTACGTTGTAGTAAGCGACTTTGATGTCCTTCACCAGCTCACGACGGTAGATGGCCACTTCATATTCCTGCAGCTGCACCGCTTGTTCCTGGATCCGTTGGTTGTGCATGATGTCCGTGTTCAGCAACGGCAAGGAGGCCCGCACATGCGCATCGTAATAGTTCTTCGGATTCAGGTAGGCCTGCACGTTCTCTACCTCGGGGAAGGCGTTCTGGCCGATGAACTGGTTCAGGGTGCGATAAACGGGGTTCACCAGATCACCCACCGGAAAGTTGAAGTAGCGGCCGCCCTCTCCGCTGAGGAAGCTCGCGTTCAGGTTCAGTGATGGAAGGAACAGGGACCTCGCCTCCTTCAGATCCTCCATGGCACGGTCCAGGCTGACATGCTTCTGCTGCAGGACCACGTTGTTGGCCAGTCCTTGGGTGATGTAACCGTCCAGTGGGGCCTGGGCAGCTGCAATGGTCGCCATCAGGCCGCTCCCGATGAATGCTGTGGTAAGCGCGCGCAGCTGCGACGCACTGGGCCGGCATCCTGGCGCGGTGCGGCGGGTCCATCCCGTGGCGATCCGGGTACGTTCAAAGAACATTGTTCAATGTATTTACGGTGTTAACCATGAAGGCAAAAAAAATACGCTCATGGCTTGAAGCTGCGAAGCCAATTCGTGAATTGGGCCAGGGCATCATCCATCAAGGTCCCCTGTTTCGGTTCGCTGATCACCTTGAAACAGCGGTCGCGAACATAGAGGGCTGCCATACCGTGCACGGTGCTCCAGATCAGGAAACTGGTCACCTCCACGTCGCTCCTGCGCATCACCTTCTTCTTCATCGCTTCGTCAACGGTGGCCATCAACACCTGGAAGACCCGGTCACCCTCCTCCCAAAGGTGGTCGTTCTCCTCAAGGGCCTGCACTGGGGCCTTCATGATGAACATGAGGTCGTACAGCCCGGGGTTCTCCTGCGCGAATTCCAGGTATACCCTACCCATGGCGGTCAGACGTTCCATGGGGTCCGCTACATGGGCGAGCGGTGCGAATCGAGCGCCCAGCAGTTGGAAGGCTTCGGTGTGCAAGGCATGGAAGATCGCGTCCTTGTCCTTGAAGTAGAGGTAGATGGTGGTGGGGCTGTACGCGATGCGCTGCGCGATCATGCGCATGCTCGTTCGATCATAGCCGTGCTCGAGGAATAGCTCACGTGCGGCATCGAGGATGGCCTTCTTCAGGTCCTCCTTTTCCTTGGCCTTGCGTGCGGCGATGTCCATGACGGGGACAAATGTAGTTAACGGTGTTAATATGTCAAGTATTCGGGTCAGGAGGAGCTTCTGCGTTCGATGTGGGACGCCCCCGTGCGCAACACTTTCTTTGCGCCGCCATGCGAAGCTCCTTCCTCCTCATCGGTGCATTGGTTCCCGCGCTATCCTTCGCGCAGACGGTCTTCACCCATCCGGCCGCCATTCCGGCATTCGGCGCCTACCCGGTGGAAGCGCGGAACTATGGCACCGTGCCCGGGCTGGTCACGACGGGCACGGGTGTGGTCTGGGACCTCAGCGCCCAAGGCTACAGCGTGATCGGGACCACCACCGATTCCATCCTGGATCCTGCGGACACGCCCTATGCGGCTGACTTTCCTGCCGCCAACCTGGCTGTGCGGCTGGTGGACCAGTTCGGATATTACAGCACCAGCAGTACCGAGGTGCTTGACCTGGGCACACGTCTCAGCGCGGGCAGCCCTTCGCAGATCAATACGGATCCCGCGTCCGTCATCCGGTTCCCATCGGATGTGGATGATGCATGGACCGATGCGGTCGCCACGGCGGTCAGCAGCAGCCAATCGCAGGTGACCATCCTCGCGGAAGGCAGCATCATCCTCGCCGATGCCATGATCGATGATGCCGTCCTGGTGGAACGCCGTTACAGCACGCCGAACTTCACCTCGGTGAGCACCACCTGGTTCCGGCGCAGCAACTGCCTGGTGCCGTTGGGCAACGTGCTGAGCAACGGTGGCGTGATCGTGCGCGTGCCGCAGGAACCGATGAACGCGGTGCCGGAGTTGGTCGCGTTCGACGTTCGGTTGGCGCCGAACCCTGCTGCACATACCATCGCAGTGGAGCGAACAGATGGTGGTCCGCTCGGCGAACTAAGCTTGATCGACGCTGCCGGACGGGTGGTGCATGCCCGCACGACCACCTCTTCGCGTGTGATGATCGACCTGTCGGGGTTGCCGGGAACGGCCTACCTGCTGAGGGTCACGGCAGCGGACGGGGTGCGCATGATGCGCGTGGTGCGTGCCACAAGCGGGCGTTAGGTCGCCCGTCCGGGTTGGCGCTCAACGGCGCAGCCAGCGGCCGAGCAACTTGTTCAGGGCCGGCACCAGCACGAACACCAGCAGCGGTACCAGGATGCCGGTCATCACGAGGGTGCGCAGGGCGAGTGGAAGGCGCATCAGGTTTTCCCCGAAGAGCGCCACCAGGATCGTGAGGGCGGGGTAGATGGCGATCCAGATCACCAGGGCGGTCTTCCACTTCTTGGGTGGCACGGGAGGGAGTCGGTCGCTCATGTTGGGGGGGTGCGAAGGTCGGTATCCGGCGCATGGGTCGATGGTCCTACTGTTCGGATCGGCCGGGGACCCCGTGTGAGCGATCGCACGGGAAAGCCCGCAGGCCGTGGCGAGGAACGCGCCGGGCCGAGGACTTGGACGGAAGAGCGCGACCCGCAGGGGCACGCCCAAATGACGATCAGATAATGAGATGATCAGACGATCAGATGATCGCCTGCGCACAAGCCGTCATCTTACCAGCCCCGGCATTGCCATTATCTGATCGTCTAATGGTCTGGTCATCTGATCACGTTCTCCTGTTCGCCAGCAGCACCGGCGCCTGCCCATCGAAGGGGTTGTCCATGCGGCCTATGCTCTTCGCATCCATGCCGCTGGCGCGCATCACGGTGCGGTCGCCGAAGCGCTTGCGTATGCGGTCCATCGCCTGGTACAGGTCCATGGCCTCCTGCGTATCGGTGAAGGCATCCATCTGGTGGCCGCCGCCCACCAGGTGGCTGAAGCGCACACCGATCAGGCGGATGCGCTGGCGGCGGTCGTACAGCGCGCGGAAGAGGTCGTGGATGATGGGCAGGATGATGTGGTCGCAGGCCGTGTAGCCGATGCGCTGCTGGCGCGTGTGCGTGTCGAAGTCGGCGTAGCGGATCTTCACGGCCACGCAGCTGGTGAGCTTGGCACCCTTGCGCAGCTGGAAGGTGAGGCTCTCGGCCATGGCGGTGAGCAGGCCGTGCAGCTTCGCCACGTCGATGGTATCGCGTTCGAAGGTGCGCTCGGTGCTGATGCTCTTGCGCTCGTGCCAGGCGATCACCGGGCTGTCGTCGATGCCGTTCGCCTTGCGCCACAGCACCGGCCCGTGTTCGCCCAGCAGGCGCTTCATCAGGTCGATCGGCAGCTCCTGCATGGTGGCGATCCTCATCACGCCCATGCTGCGCAGCAGGTGGGCGGTCTTGTCGCCCACGCCGGGGATCGCCTCGATGGCCTTGGGTGCCAGGTAGGGTTTCTCGGTGCCGCGCTCCACGCGCTTCTGTCCGTTGGGCTTGGCATCGTTGGTGGCTACCTTGCTCACCGTCTTGTTGATGCTCAGCCCGAAGCTGTTGGGCAGCCCGGTCTCCTTGCCGATGTACTGCCGCAGCTCGGTGGCCAGCTTCATGGCGCCGTAGAAGCGCTCGGTGCCGGTGAAGTCCACGTAGAACTCGTCCACGCTCGTCTTCTCGAACAGCGGCACCTTCTCCCGGATGATCTCCGTCACCTCATCGCTCTTCTGCATATAGGCACCGCTGTTGCCGCGCAGGATGATGGCCTCGGGACACAGCTGCTTGGCCATCTTCATGGGCATGGCGCTGCGCACGCCGAACGCACGCGCCTCATAGCTGCAGCTCGCCACCACGCCCCGGTCGCTATCGGCGCCGATCAGGATGGGGCGGCCGATCAGCTCCGGGTGTGCGATGCGTTCCACGCTCACGAAGAAGCTGTCGAGGTCCAGGTGGAGGATGGTGCGGTCCATGGTGATCGGGTCGATCAGAGGATCAGATGATCAGAAAATGCTGCTTGGTAGGTATGGTGCTGTGCTGCCATGGCTCGGACATTAGCTGATCGTCTGATCTTCTCATTATCTGATGCGTATTTGGCCGCCAGCCGGGCTATCCGCTGTGGCCGGCTCGTGCCACGCCGCATCGCATCGGGCTGCGGGGGCTTCTCCCGGGCTTTGACCCGGGACGGTCGCCTCCTCGCTCCGTGCGCTGCTCGCGTTGCGCTTCGCCGGGCCGCCGCTGCTATCCCTGGCGGGAAGTCCCCGTCCGGCCGCTGATCCATATTGACGAAATATGCGTCATGTTGCAGGCGATAAATTAGTCATTATGTTTGCGCTGTCGGGAATATGATCCGTGCATTGATGGGAACCATGTCATTATCCGCTGAAACGGGACCGTTCACACGGGTCATGGAGCCGCCTGCCCCCTACACCCCGGTGGCACCGCCCGATGCGGCCATCACCGGCCGGATCCACCTTATCCGTGGCCAGAAGGTGATACTGGATCGCGATCTCGCTGTTCTCTATGGCGTGGAGACCAAGCAGCTCAAGCGTCAGGTGCGGCGCAACATCATCCGCTTCCCCGAGGACTTCATGTTCGAGTTGACCAAGGAGGAGGCCGAGCATTCAAGGAGCCAATTTGGCACCTCAAGTTGGGGTGGCGCTCGTTACCTCCCCATGGCCTTCACGGAACAAGGCGTGGCCATGCTTCCCAGTGTGCTGAACAGCGAACAGGCCATTCTGGTCAACATCCACATCATCCGGGTCTTCACCCGCATGCGCGAGTTGCTGCTCGCACACCAGGAGGTGCTGCAAGAGCTGGAGGAACTGGAGGGGCGCCTTTCCACCCATGACGCGGAGATCCAGGCCATCTTCGACCACCTCACCGCGCTGGTCACCCCGGCGCAGCGGCCCGGCAGGCCCATCGGCTTCAAACCATCCGATCACTGAACTTCAAGACCATCCATCCCATGCCGACCACATACACCTCCGACCCAACGCCTGCACTGGTGCAGGAACCACCCTTCGGCTACCGGGTGAACCCCTTTCCGGATGAAGGGCTCGTCCGGCGCACCCATACCCTGCGCGGGGAGTTCGTGGTGCTGGAGAACGATCTGGCTGCATTGTACGGCGTGGACCTCCCGACCCTGCGCCAGCAGGTGGATCGGCATGCCAGCCGCTTCCCCGGTCACACCCTCTTCCACCTGAACGCGGAGGAGGTGGAAGCGCTGCCGGCCACGGTGCGCCGTCATGTGGGCGAAGCACCCCGTGCCTTCACGGCGGCCGGTGTGCTCATGCTGGCCTGCGTGGTGGGCAGCGAACGCGCCGTGGCCATCAGTGTGCGCATCATGGCGCTCTTCGTGCGCATGCGCCAGGTGCTCGTCAGCAACCAGGACCTCCTGCTGCGCCTGGAGCGTCTTGGCCAGCGCTCCGGCGAGGGCATGGACATCGCATCCACCTTGAACGACCTGGAACAACTCTTCTCACCGACCTTGCGGAACTGAGGGTCATCAACAACTCCCACGATCATGGCGAACCCTGTCTTCGGATCCAACATCAAACTGCTGCGCAGCCGCCGGGGCCGCTCGCAGGAGGAAACAGCCGTGGCCCTCGATGTGAAACGCTCCAGCTACAGCGGCTACGAGAACGGCAGTGCCGAACCCTCGTTCGATCTGCTCGTGCGCATGAGCGAGTACTTCAAGGTGAGCATCGACAAGCTGCTGCGCGACGACCTCACGGCACTCAGCGAAAGCCAGATGGGCATCCTGGAGCGCGGCGGCGACATCGACCTCAGTGGCCGGCGCTTGCGCGTGCTGGCCACCACCGTGGACCGCGAGGATCGGGAGAACGTGGAACTGGTGCCCGAGAAGGCCAAGGCAGGCTATGCGCTGGGCTACGCCGACCCGGAGTACATCAGCATCCTTCCCACCTTCCAGATGCCCTTCCTGGCGCGGGACCGCAAGTACCGCACCTTCCAGATCAGCGGGGACAGCATGCCGCCGGTGAACGACGGCTCCTGGGTCACCGGCGAGTACGTCCAGAACTGGCAGACCATCCGCGATGGACAGCCCTACATCGTGGTCACCAAGGACGATGGCATCGTGTTCAAGGTGGTATACAACCAGGTGAAGGAGAAGGGCACGCTGTTGTTGTGCAGCACCAACCCGCTCTATACCCCGTACGAGGTGCAGGTGGCCAACGTGTTGGAGATCTGGAAGTTCGTGCACTTCATCAGCGCGGAGCTGCCGGAACCCAACCTGAGCCGGGACGAGCTGGCGCGCAGCGTGGTGGAACTGCGGAAGGAGGTGGGGCAGCTGCGCATGGCCATGGAGCAGCAGGGGCGCCTCTCGTTCTGAGGTGGGGGCGCAACCTTCTGATATTCACCATTGGGCGTTGATCCTTCCAATGTTAAGCCAATGTGAATTATGGGTGAATCGTGTGCTATCTTTGGGGCATAGCACACCGAACGATGCGTCATTTCCTCACCCTGATCGCCGCTACGATGTTGATGGTCGTGAACGGCCAGACCATGCTCCAACAGGAGCATTGGCCGGATGGGACATTACGTTCGACGCGGTACAGTGATGGTGATCGCATCCATTTCATCACCTACCACGAGAACGGTCAGGTGAAGGAAGTGGGATGCTTCCGTAATGGGCGTCGCGACGGGATCTGGAAGCAATACAGCGATACCGGTGCCATGCTCACCCGGGCCGGCTTCCGTGATGGTGAACGGCAGGGTGTATGGGAGTTCCGCGACGCGCAGGACCTGCCCATGGGCCAGTTGCGCTACTCATCGGGCCGACTGACGCACGGTACGCGTTATGACGAAGGGGGAGCGCTCGCATCCCACCGCACCTACTGATCGCTTGCGGGCTGATCAGCGCTCCAGCAACTCCTTCACATTCTGGCGGCGCGAGACATTGAGCGCCAAGGCCACCAAGGCGATCACCTGTGCCAATGTGCCCAGCAACAGCTGGATATTGGCCGAAGGCCAGTGGAGCATCTTGAACAAGCTGCCGAGCGCAAGGACGGCGAGGCCGATGAACAGGAGGGAAAGGGCAGTGCGGGTCTTCATGAAGGTCGGTATTTGTAGTAGGAATGCCGACCGATCAACATGGTAACGCTAACTGTCAAGGAAGTCCTTGAAGCCTGGATAGCGCGACACCTTGATGATCAACACGAACACCGCGATCGCCTGGATCGTCGTTGCGCCGATCGTCAGCGCACCAGCATATGGCCAGTGCTGTAACCTGAACATGTTCCCGACGATACCGATCGCAAGACCGAGCAACAAGAGGACGATGGCACCGCGCGCCGTCATGCCTTCCGGAACAGGTCAGCCTGATCCGCGAACGCCTTGAACTCGATCGCATGACCGTCGGGATCCTCGATGAACATGCTCACCTGCTCACCCACCTCTCCCTTCATCACCGTCTGTGGTTCGATGAAGAAGGGATGGCCCAGCTTCTGAAGTTTGTCGCGAAGCTTCGTCCAATCATCCATGGTGAGCACGATGCCCCAATGGTTGCTGGGAATGGTGCTCTTCGGATTGTACACCCGGGCGGTGCGGTAGGTGACAGGCACCTCCTGGATGGTGAGCTGGTGCCCGAAGAAGTCGTAGTCCACCCAGGTCTCGGCGCTGCGCCCTTCCGCACAGCCGAGGAACTTGCCATAGAATGCCTTGATGCGCTTGAGGTCCGTGGTGGCGAAGGCGAGGTGGAAGGTGCCGTGCATGGGGTGGGCGTTGTGGCCAGTCCAAATTAAGAACGCCCCCGGTGCTCCGGAGGCGTTCAAGCGATCAGGATCCCATGGTCCCCTGTTCACAGGCGGACCGGAACAGCCCAGTCAATCCTCATCGTCATCATCCCCACCATCCCCTGCATCGCCATCGGCATCATCATCGTCGTCATCCCCATCATCGCCGTCATCCATGTCATCCTCCTCGGTATCGTCATCTCCGGTGTCGGCACCTTCGAGGTCAGCGCTTTCCTCGATGTCATCACCATTGTTCCCACCACCATCCTCCTGATCCAGGAATTGCTCGATCTCCTCCCGGCTTTCCGGGTTGATCTTGATGAGGTACAGCGCATCGGGGGTGCGCAGTTCGATCACGCGCAGGGTATCTCCCTTCGCTGTCGGGATCGTTTTGATGTGCGTGGAGTCGATCCCATCAGGATATTGTTCCTGAAGGGTCTCCTTCAGCGCGTCGGTTAGGGTGTTGAACGAGCGGATCAGGCGTTGCATGGGTCACATGTCGAGGACGTACGCAAATATGAGGGGCGCCACGATAGTGGCATCGCTTTCGATGATGTATTTCGGGGTGTCGATGTCCAGTTTCCCCCAGGTGATCTTCTCATTGGGCACGGCTCCACTGTAGCTGCCGTAGCTCGTCGTGCTGTCACTGATCTGGCAGAAGTAGCTCCAAAAGGGGATGTTGTCCCGCTGGAGGTCCTGGTGCAGCATGGGGACCACGCAGATGGGGAAGTCACCTGCGATGCCGCCGCCGATCTGGAAGAAGCCGATGCCGGCGTCCCCGCAGTTGGCGGTGTACCATTCGGCCAGGAACATCATGTACTCGATGCCGCTCTTCATCATGCCCGGCTTGCAATCTCCGCTGAGGCAGTGGCCGGCGAAGATGTTCCCGAGGGTGCTGTCCTCCCAGCCGGGGCAGATGATCGGCAGGTTCCGCTCCGCTGCGGCCACCATCCAGCTGTCCTTCGGATCGATCTGGTAGTACTGCTTCAGCACACCCGAGTTGATCATCTCGTAGAAGTACTCGTGTGGGAAACGGCGCTTTCCGCTCTTGTCATCGGCCGTCCATAGGTCCACCACATGCTTCTCCAGACGACGGAAGGCCTCATGTTCCGGGATGCAGGTGTCCGTCACGCGGTTCATACCGCGGTCCAGCAGATCCCGCTCCTGCTGCGGGGTGAGGTCGCGGTAGTTGGGCACCCGTTCGTAGTGGTCGTGCGCCACGAGGTTCATCACGTCCTCTTCGAGGTTGGCGCCGGTGCAGCTGATGATGTCCACCTTGCCCTGGCGGATCATCTCGGCGAGGATCTTCCCCAGCTCGGCCGTGCTCATGGCACCGGCAAGGGTCACCATCATCTTGCGGCCCTGGGCCAGGTGGTGTTTGTAGCCCTTCGCGGCATCCACCAGTGCGGCGGCATTGAAGTGCAGGTAGTGCTTCTCGATGAAGCTGCTTATGGGTCGATCGCTCATGGGTCTGCTTACGGGGGTGAAATATAGAAGCGCGGGAGAAATGCAAGAAGTCGGGTGGGGCATAACGCCACGAAGTGGTGCTTACCCGCGCGGCTGCCCTTATTTCCTCACGGGCTCCTCCATCGGCAGGTAGCCCAGCAGTTGCAGCATACGCTCAGCGCTCTGCTGCTCCGCGAAGACCTTGTCCGTCAAGGTACCATCCGGCAGGCGGTCGATGAGCACGTGCTTGGGCTTCGGGATCAGGCAATGCTGGATGCCGCCGAAGCCGCCCAGCGTATCCTGATAGGCACCCGTGTTGAAGTAGCCGATGTACTGCTTGCGGTCCTCGCGGAACTTGGGCAGGTAGATGGCGTTGATGTGCTGCTCGCTGTTGTAGTAGTCGTCGCTGTCGCAGGTCATGCCGCCGAGGAAGACCCGCTCGTATTCATCGTTCCAGTTGTTCACCGGCAGCATGATGAAGCGCTTGCTGATGGCCCAGGTGTCCGGCAGGGTGGTCATGAACGAGCCATCGATCATGTTCCAGCGCTCCTTCTCGTTCTGCTTCTTCTGATAGACGATGCTGAAGAAGGTGGCGCCGCTGTCGCTCACGGTGAAGCTGCCGAATTCCGAGAAGATGTGCGGCTCGTGCACCTTGTTCTCTTCGCAGATGTCCTTGATGCGGCCCACGATCTCGCCGATCATGTAGTCGGTGTCGAAGCTGAAGTTTAGGCTGTTCTTGATGGGAAGTCCACCACCGATGTCGAGCGTGTCCAGCGTGCGGCAGAGCTTCCACAGGTCGCAGTAAACGTTCACGCACTTGCCCAGCTCGTTCCAGTAGTAGGCGGTGTCGGTGATGCCGGTGTTGATGAAGAAGTGCATCAGCTTCAAGCGGAACTTCTTCTGCTTGCTGATGTTGCGCATGTAGAAGGGGATGATGTCCTTGTATCCGATCCCCAGGCGGCTGGTGTAGAACTCGAACTTCGGTGCTTCCTCGGCCGCGATGCGGATGCCGATGTCGCAGTTGCCCTCGATCACCTCATCCAGTTGGTAGATCTCGGCCATGTTGTCGATGATGGGCACCACGTTGAAGCCGCGGTTCGCCAGCCGGCCGATGCCTTTGATGTAACGCTCGTCCTTGAAGCCGTTGCAGAGGATGGTGCTGTCCTTGGTGATCCGGCCGCGCTCGATCAGCAGTTCGATCATCTCCAGGTCATAGGCGCTGCTCGTCTCCAGGTTCACTCCCTTGTCCAGCACCTTGTCGATGACGTAGCTGAAGTGGTTGCTCTTGGTGCAGTAGAAGTACTCGTAGGTGCCGGTGTAGCCGTGCGTCTCGAAGGCCTTGGCGAAGCTGTTGCGTGCCATCTCGATCTTCTCGCCGATCTTGGGCAGGTAGCTGATGCGCAGTGGCGTGCCGTGCTTCTCCAGGATATCGGTAAGGCGCAGGCCGTTCCAAACGAGCTTGTCACCATCAATGGCGAATTCATCCTTCGGGAAGTCGAAGGTCTGTTCGATCAGGTCGATGTAACGGGTCTTCATCGATCGATGGCTGCACTAAGGGAATGGGTGTGGCGAACACGACCCGGTGGAAATACCGAGGTGTTGTTCGGGAACTGTTCGCCGTGCGGGGCCAGGCAGGGGATGCGGAGGTGGAAGGGCATCGCTTGGTGCACGGCAACAACGTCAGCGGAAAGCGAAGGAACGCACAGCGAAGCCGACGGTCCCTTCAGGAAGGCCGTTCATCCGGAGCGGAAAGCGGGATGGCCTGGGCATGATCGTGCTGTTCGGGTGTAAAAATAGAGGGCGGGGGGTAAAGGTGGATAGACGCTCGCAACTTGTGCGCTGCAAAAAGTGAAGAAGCAACGCTTTCAAAGGCTATTGGATCGAAAATTCCGGACTCAGCCTGATCCGATTGTCCCCTTCGGAGGAGACCGACCGACTTGGATGAAGCTCAGATGACCACTGGGCGGATCCCCTGCTCAGTCGCATTCCGGACCGTAGGACCCGCCGGCTTTGCTCACTTGGAACACTTTTCCCCCTATGAGGTAACTCCACTCATCATCGCCGAACTGGATGTTCCAATTCACCTCCTGGCCATCGTAGGTATAAATGGTCAGTAAGAGTCGCCCGTCATGGCGTTCAATATCCCAAGTACCGATCGCCCGGTTCTTCGTAGTCCCGGACATGGACCCCACATCAGAGACATTGCCCTGCGTATTAACTCGCTCAGCCTGGATCAGCATATCCGAACCATAGGTCCAGCTTCCCACTCCGCTGGGGCATAATTGGAATCGCTCCATGCTCGTTTGTGAGGAATTCCCGAAACTGGCGTTTGAGACCGTGGTGTTGAGTTTCACCAACGCCAAACCCGTCAACGCCTGCCGCATGCGCGTTTCCTCCGCATCCCGCTTTCGGGTGCCGATCGCCGTCCGTCGCGCCTCCATTTCCCGCCTTTGCTTTTGCTCCGCCGCACGCGTGGCTTCCAACTCTTGTGCTGCCGAGAGGTGTACAACCCCGTCCATTAGCGAAAGCAGGCGTTGCTTTGCCAGCGCGTAGAGGGTTTCGTCAGCATGGGTAAAATACGCCACACCTGCAAAGGTTCCTTTCTCATGTCCAGCCTCCCAAAGGTTGATGCGGTACTCATCCGTAACGCCTGAACCGGGTGCGCCAAAGAAGGTCGCGAACGCGGTCCTGTTGTTGCCCCAGTCCTCGGTCTGTCCATTGGTGATCACCAGCTTGTCTCCCACAGGAACACCCTGAACGAAGCGCTGGAACAGCCCTTCAGGATCCAATTCCCAATTCAAGGAGAAACCCATGGAACCATCCTTCATGCGAAAAAGTACTTCGGTGCTCTTCACCTCCATCGTGCGATCATCCAGCACTGGCAGGTACACGCCCAATTGAGGGATATACTGCTTGCCTGGTCTGGCGAATGGGTCTTGCTCGGCATATTCACCCATCTCTGCAGTATCATTCGCCATGCTGTTGCCAGGGTCCGTACTGGAGGAGCATGCAAGGATCATCAGGCCGAGTAGCATCATCGGCATGGCAGTGATCGAGGTTCGGTGTTCCATGATCGGTTCAGCGGAGTGCTGGTTCGTTGATCACGACTGATTCGGCACACCGATCACCACTTGGGATATGGTTCACCGGCCGATGAACAACCGCTTCACATGAGGTCCTTCATCGAGCACGATACGCACCAGGTAGGCCCCGGACGCCAGAGACCCCACATCCATGGAAGCGGACTGGCCCAACTTGCTATTCGAATGCAGTATCCGCCCTGATGCATCCAATAACTCAACGTTGTTGAATGGCATGTCAGCGTATACGGTCAGTAAGTGCGAGGCACCATCAAGTGACACAAGCCAAGCCGGGCCGTTATCGACATCCAGCACTCCGACTGTGGAATCTATCTCGAGTTCTAGCGTATCTGCGCAGTCGTTCGCGTCCACCACCACTACGCTGTAAACGCCTCCAGCAAGTCCGACGAGGTCCTGCGAGCTACTTCCATTGCTCCAGTTGAAGGTGTATGGCGGCACACCACCGGAAACCTGGAGGATGATCGAACCATCAGATCCGTTCACTTCGTCGTTCACATTGGCCGTGACAAGGAGTGGCGCGGACTCGAGCACTGCGCCTTCAGCGGTCGAAATACAGCCGTTGTCGTCTGTAACCGTTACCGAATAGGAACCAGCGACAAGGTTGGTTATGTCCTCGGTACTTTCTCCGTTGCTCCAATTAATGCTGTACGGAGTGATGCCACCGGAAACATCAAGATCAAGGCTGCCAGCAGCAGTTCCATAGCAAATGGCCGCATCGGGTTCTTGAATGTCAGCTACCAGAGGTAGTGGAGAAGTAAGTGAGAATGTGACTGAAGAACTGCCTGAACAGGTTCCAAGAAGGCTGTTGCCGGTCGCTTGGTATACGATACCCCCGGATAGCCCTGTGACTTGGGCGCCACTTCCTCCACCCGGTGCTGGGTTCCATGAGATCGTGGTGAGACTTCCGCCCCCTGTGGTCAAGATGTTGGCCGATCCATCTGCAGCACCTGCGCAGCTTGGGTCCGTGGTCGTCACGAATAGTTCCAAGGTGGTGCAGAAGATCGCGTAGAAACCTTCTCTGGAGTCGTTCAGTGGTGCGGTCACATCCCATGCATCAGGGGTAAGGAGGAAGTCATCCAATGAACTGAATTCGTCTTGTTGGGCTTCGCCAGCTATGAACAAGCGTCCTTGTGGAGTAACTGCGACGGCATGCACTTCATCCTCTAGAAAGCCTCCATAGTAGGAGCCCCACATTCGTTCGCCGTTCGGGTCCAGGCGGGCAAAAAAACCTGAACGGACCCCTTGCCCGGGATTACCTGGCTGTATTCCATCCGACGATGCGATGGAGAAATAGGGATCCAATGGCACGAGATCCAAGTGACAACTCGTCACTCCACCGATATATATACTTCCGGCACCATCAATAGCACAGGAATAGATCCTTGTTTCTCCATTCGGACCGGTATAGTATCTTCCCCATATCCTTTGTCCTTGGGCACTGAACTTAACGACCATGCCATTGTAGTCATCGTTCGGTGATGAATAGAACGGTGCACCGAAAGAAGCAATACCCGTTTCCGACTTTGTAGAGCCTACTACGACCACATTGCCTGTAGGATCAACTCCCACGTCACGGATAAATTCCTCACGATCGCCACCGCAGTAAGTGCCCCAAGTACGTTGACCATTGGGGGTGAAACGCATGAGATAGGCATCTGTACCACCTGCAAGGACTACTTGCTGGGTACCAGAAGTTGTCACCCCGGACGTAATGGAAGTACTGCCACCAACATAGATCGAACCGGTCGAGGACAGGGCAACTCCTTGCGCGCTACCATGTAGGTATGTGCTCCACACCAGTCCTCCGCTTGCGTCCAATTTTGCTAGAAAACCATTGTTCCCTGAAGTGTTCGGTGGCGTTGTAAGGAAGCTTCCCGGAGTTGCTATCGATTGACCGGAGGTTGTTAGTCCCACCAGATACTCCGTGCCATTGGCATCAGAAACGATGCTGTTCCCGATGTCGTCACCAGTTCCGCCAAAGTATGTGCCATACGTTCGTTGACCAGTGCTATTGTTGAACCAGACGATAAAGGCATCAAAAGTTCCACCACCAAAGGTGCCTTGGTAGGCTGCCGGACTAGCGATGCCAGTAGTTGAACTCGTCCGACCAGTGACAGCCGTACGGTCGTTGAAACGGAGGTACATATCGTACACTTCGTCGAATCCACTTCCGCCGAAGTAAGTTCCCCAAACACGGTCGGTGTGGCCGGTCATCCTTGCAATGAACCCATCAAACCCGCCATTGATCGTGTTGTCGAATGTTCCGGTAGTAGCGATCATGGTTGGTGAGGCTGTAGCTCCTGCGATCAACAGGTCATTCCCCGACAAAGGCTGAATGGAATGGATCACATCAGTGAAATTGCCACCGAAATAGGTCCCCCCGGTTCGAATCGCTGGGTCAATAACGAGTGCCTTGGAAGGGTCACGTCCGTGAACGTTGAAGGTCAATCCGTTCTCTCGCACTTCCCATGACGCAGCAAGTGCTTTGCCATCTTGGAATACGATCGGCGGTTCTTCAGTCACATCTCCTAGTGGCGTTGTCAGCCGCACAGCACCGTTTGATTCCGATCGAACCAATGCTCC
Source organism: Bacteroidota bacterium (assembly GCA_029573495.1). GTDB lineage: Bacteria > Bacteroidota > Bacteroidia > Flavobacteriales_F > PHOS-HE28 > PHOS-HE28. The sequence goes on from JAKQEI010000061.1 coordinate 45,074, forward strand.
TGATACCTTTAACTCTATCACATCGATGTCAGCATACGGCTCCACGAGATAGTCGTATTTCAACTGACCTTTTACTGAGTAATAGCGTATGTCGATGCCCGGATAGATGTTCTTCTTGACGATATCCCCGTATCAGTGGTGTCCGGGTAAAGTGTGAAGGTGTGTAAAAGTTGAAGGGGGCGTGAGCCCCCTTCGGTGTGTAGGTTCATGGTGTCTGACGCCAAGAGCCGAACACATGAGCCAAGGTAGCCTGTTTAGCGGACAGCCGGTGC
>JAKQEI010000063.1 GCA_029573495.1 Bacteroidota bacterium
GAGGTCGGCATGGGCATCGATCCAGACCACGCCGAGGCGGTCGTTGGGGAACGCCATCTTGGTGCCCGATACGGAACCGATCGCTATTGAATGATCACCTCCGACCACGATAGGGAATACATTATTCCTGAGGTACTTATAAACCTCGTAAGCCAGGTCGCTTTCGAAGCGGATCAGGCCATCTATGTGGTGTGCATTGGGTGAGATGTCGTCCTCGTAAAGCACGTCATTCTCGTCGCGCAGGATGCTCTCCTCGGCATGGCCAAAGAGTTCACTGCCGTTCTTCCAAGCGGCCACGCGCAAGGCGGCCATACCCATGCTCGCCCCCCTCATGCCGGCCCCGATCTCCGAGGCGGCTTCGATCAATCGTAATTCCATGCAGATGCCTGAAACAGGCTCAGCGAAGGTAATCCGGACGGTCCCGCTCGCTCCTCACCAGAATCAATACGCTCTCTTCCAGCGAGTTGACCAAGTGCGAGCGGAACGAAAATGGACCTCTATCAGATCCATCAGCCTGGGACCACGCATGGAACACAAGCGCCGCGACCTGCGTATCACGGGCACCTTCAGGAACCGATCCGCCACCGCGTGATGAACAAACGACCCTTCCTTCTGGCCATCCTGGCCGCACCCCTGTTCCATGGTTGCTCCTCCGACCTGCTCGACCGCCGCCCGGGCGAAGGGGTGATCGAGTATGCTCTGAGCTTCCCGGATTACGACCCGAACGGGATCATGGCCGGCATGCTGCCAGAGCGCACGACCTTGAGCTTCAGCGATGACAAGCAGGTGGCCGAACTGAGCGCCGGCATGGGCATCTTCCGCACCACCATGGTGATCGACGGGGCGAAGGAGGACATGGACTACCATTTGAGCATGATGAGCAAGAAGATGGTGGCGCACATGCAGCCGCGTGATCTCGGGCTCTTCAACAAGGAACTGGGCAAACCCACGATCATCTTCACCGAGGACCGCGACACCATCGCCGGCTATCCGTGCAAGCGGGCCGTGGCCATCTTCGATCGCATCGAGCATCCCGAGACCGACCTATGGTACACCGAAGGGATCGAACTGAAGAACCCGAACTGGGCCAGCCCCTTCGCGGAGATCCCGGGCGTGTTGCTGCGTTATGACCTCGTGCAGTATGGCATGCGCATGCGTCTCGACGCCATCAGCGTGCAGCCTGGCGAGGTGGATCCGGCCAAGTTCCAGGTGAAGGACGGTTTCGATCCGGTGAAGCCCGAGGTGCTGCACCATGAGCTGGCGGAGGTCCTGGGGACGTTCTCCATGTGAGATACCAAGCGCAGGAGCAGGAGCAAAGACCGCGTCTTGCCCCTGCCCCTGCGCCTGCCTCTGCCCTCCCTTCCACCCCGACCTGTTCATAATAGCCAAGGCCTTTGGCCCGTTGCCCTAAGGCACCCCGGTAGTTTTGACCGGGTCGCGCGCGTAGCTGCCTGGTGCAGGGATCGCGGCGCGCTAAAGCCTTACCGCCTTGGCCAATACGAAACGAAATACCGTCCGCGAGGACAAAGAGACCGCCCCCACCACCAAGCGCAAGCGCAAAGAGGCGCCTGCCGGGGACGGGCGTTGGGCGCGCTTCAAGGCCTTCCTGGCCAGCGAACGCACGCACAAGGTGGGCGGCCTCTTCCTGGTGCTGGGCAGCGCCTATCTGCTGGTCGCCTTCACCTCCTTCCTGTTCACCTGGCGGATCGACCAGGACCTGATCGGTCGCAGCTGGAGCGAGATCTTCAGTCCGGAAGTGCGGGCGGAGAACTGGTTGGGCAAGCTGGGAGCGCTCACCGCCAACCAGTTCATCTACAAATGGTTCGGCGTGGCCGCCTTCGGCCTTGTGCTGTGGAGCTTCCTGGCGGGTGTGCGCATCCTGCTGGGCAAATGGCTGCTTCCCGTCCGTCGCACGCTGGGCTGGACGGCCATGGCGATGCTCTGGTTCCCCACGGTGCTGGGCTTCCTGTTCCGCGGTGAATACGTGTTCCTGGGTGGCGGGGTGGGCTTCGCCATCACCAAACACCTGACGAGCTTGCTGGGCAACTTCGGCACAGGCGCGTTGATCGTCTTCGCCTTGGGCGCCTTCATCACCTTCACGTTCAACACCAGCTTCGCCTGGCTTGGAGATGCCTTGGAGCGGTTGAAGCCTGCGCCGAAAGCGATGGCGGAAGCGGAGGAAGTGGCCGAGGCGGCAGCGATGGCGGTGCCTGCGGCGGGCGTACGGATGCGTGCGAAGGGTAGAGTGGATGAGGAGGACACGATCGCTTCGCCGAGCCTCGCGATGACCGTTGATGGGCACGACGTTGGTGAGGAGGACCTCGCGATGATCGTTGAGCCGGATGATGAGACTGCTTCGGAGGACCTCGCGGCAACCGAATACGCGGAAGAGGCCGTTCGAGAGGATGAGACCGCTGTAGCGCTGGAACTGGACAGCGTACCGACCGAAGTGCTGGAGCCGGTGGCCTCGCCGGTGATGAGCAGTTTGGACGGCGTGGAGACCGATGTGGACGGCATGAGCGTGACGGCCGGTCCTGCGGACAAGGTGCTGAGCGAGGACCAGATCGAGGAGAAGCTGAAGGAGTTCGGGGAGTACGACCCCACCCTGGACCTGAGCAGCTACGAGCTGCCGCCGATCGACCTGCTGGTGGACCACGGCACCGGCGAGCTCACGGTGACCCGCGAAGAGCTCGAGGCCAACAAGGACCGCATCGTGCAGACCCTGGGCCACTACAACATCGGCATCGACAAGATCAAGGCCACCATCGGTCCGACGGTGACGCTGTACGAGATCATCCCGCAGGCGGGGGTGCGCATCAGCAAGATCAAGAACCTGGAGGACGACATCGCGCTGAGCCTGGCGGCACTGGGCATCCGCATCATCGCCCCGATCCCCGGCAAGGGCACCATCGGCATCGAGGTGCCCAACAGCAAGCCGCAGGTGGTGGGCATGCGCGGCGTGATCGCCAGCGAGAAGTTCCAGAACAGCAGCATGGACCTGCCGCTCGTGCTGGGCAAGACCATCAGCAACGAGACCTTCGTAACGGACCTCACGAAGATGCCGCACCTGCTGATGGCCGGTGCCACGGGCCAGGGCAAATCGGTGGGTTTGAACGCCATCCTCGTCTCCCTGCTCTACAAGAAGCACCCCAGCCAGATCAAGTTCGTGCTGGTGGACCCGAAGAAGGTGGAACTGACGCTCTTCAACAAGATCGAGCGGCACTTCCTGGCCAAATTGCCGGGCGACAGCGACGCCATCATCACCGACACGAAGAAGGTGGTGGCCACGTTGAACAGCCTGTGCATCGAGATGGACGAGCGCTACGAGCTGCTGAAGGATGCGCAGGTGCGCAACATCAAGGAATACAACGCCAAGTTCATCAGCCGTCGCCTCAACCCGGAGAACGGCCACCGCTACCTCCCCTACATCGTGCTGGTGGTGGACGAATTCGCGGACCTGATCATGACCGCGGGTCGCGAGGTGGAAACGCCCATCGCCCGCCTGGCGCAGCTGGCGCGTGCCATCGGCATCCACCTGATCATCGCCACGCAGCGGCCGAGCGTGAACATCATCACCGGTACCATCAAGGCCAACTTCCCGGCGCGCATCGCCTTCCGGGTCACGAGCAAGATCGACAGCCGCACGATCCTGGACGCCGGCGGTGCCGACCAACTGATCGGCCGTGGCGACATGCTGCTGAGCACGGGCAACGACCTGATCCGGATCCAGTGCGCCTTCGTGGACACGCCGGAGGTGGACAAGATCTGCGACTTCATCGGCAACCAGCGCGGCTACCCGGATGCCCTGCTCCTACCCGAGGTGCCCACTGAGGATGGCGAGGGCGGCGTGGACCTGGACGATGGTGACCGCGACAGCATGTTCGAGGAAGCAGCGCGGCTGGTGGTACAGACCCAACAGGGCAGCACCTCGCTCATCCAGCGCAAGTTGAAGCTGGGTTACAACCGCGCTGGCCGGATCGTGGACCAACTGGAGGCGGCCGGTGTGCTGGGTGCCTTCGAGGGCAGCAAGGCCCGCCGCGTCCTGATCCCGAACGAAGCGGCCTTGCACGCGCACCTGAACGGTGGTGTGGAGGCCGGGCCGGGGGTGGGTGGGTTCTGAAGGCTCCCCTACCCTGCCGGCATATGCGGCAGGGTCTCCGAAGACGGAAGACCCTGCCGCGGTTTAGAATTGATACCGAGCAGTGATCTTTGACATCCAGGCGCCTCACCTTGCCCACCGTCCACTCGCTGTGAATTGATACCGAGCAGTGATCTTTGACATCGCCGTCGTCGGTGCTGGCCCACGCGCAATGGCTGTGAATTGATACCGAGCAGTGATCTTTGAAATCAGCCCGTGGCTACAGCAGCAACGCCCGCCGGCTGTGAATTGATACCGAGCAGTGATCTTTGACATCGGCAGCCGCGGCCCACCTGCCGGAAGGGAGCTGTGAATTGATACCGAGCAGTGATCTTTGACATCGTTCATGGAAATCTTTCAACGCGGTCAATGGCTGTGAATTGATACCGAGCAGTGATCTTTGACATCACTGGATGCCGCCTACCAGGCGAGCCTGGAGCTGTGAATTGATACCGAGCAGTGATCTTTGACATCGTACATCATCAAATGAACGTCACGCTTCTAGCTGTGAATTGATACCGAGCAGTGATCTTTGACATCCGTGAGGGTATGACCCGCGCTGTTCTTCAGCTGTGAATTGATACCGAGCAGTGATCTTTGACATCCCACGGTCGGGGGCTTCTGCATTATATCTTGCTGTGAATTGATACCGAGCAGTGATCTTTGACATCATGTTAGTTCAGTTCGCGAACGAAACACTGGCTGTGAATTGATACCGAGCAGTGATCTTTGACATCTGCTGCGCGAGCACATGAGCGAGCGCCGGGGCTGTGAATTGATACCGAGCAGTGATCT
>JAKQEI010000067.1 GCA_029573495.1 Bacteroidota bacterium
ATTGAGCGATACCACGTCCTTCTCGGTGATATAATCGCTTCGCAGGGCCTGGTCCAACAGGATGCTGTAATTCGTGAGCGCGAACAGGTTCACCTTGGCTTTCGCGAAGGCCTCTCGAGCCTCTTCAAAGCCATAGGTGAAGATGGCGACCATGCCTTTGACATCAAGACCGGAATCACGCAGGGCTTGTACGGCATGGAGGCTGCTGCCACCCGTGCTTACCAGGTCCTCCACCACCACCACGCTTCGGCCGACGGTGATATCCCCCTCCACTTGATTCTTCAACCCATGGTCCTTGTTACCACTGCGCACGTAGATGAAGGGCAGACCGAGATCGTGCGCCACCAGCGCGCCATGGGCGATACCACCGGTGGCCACACCCGCGATCATATCCACACGACCGAATTCGTGATTGATGGCATGTACGAACTGCTGTCGGATGTAGGTCCGCACCGCAGGGTAGGAGAGCGTCTTCCGGTTGTCGCAATAGATCGGGCTCTTCCACCCACTGGCCCAGGTGAAGGGCTTCTTCGGACTAAGTTTGACGGCCTTGATCTGGAGCAGGGACTCCGCGACTTTGAGCGCTGGATCGAGGGGTGAGGACATGCCACGAAAGTACGACGTTTACATCGGGGGGAAGGCGCTCGGGTTCCTGGAAGGGGAGCAGAACGCGGGTGACCGCCGGGTGATCGGGGTCAGGTCCACGAAGGAATTGCAGGCCTTGGTCGCAGAGCTGAACACCGGTGTCGTGGAAGGCGGCGTTGATGTTCGAGGCATCGGGTTCGATGCATGGCAGGCCTTCTGCGATGATCATGTCTTCGTCCTCGCCGCTGGAGGCTTGGTGGTCGATGAAGGCAGTCGCCTGCTGGCGATCAAGCGCCTCGGGAAATGGGACCTACCGAAAGGGAAGGTGGAGAAAGGAGAGTCCATTGAGGTGGGAGCCGTTCGCGAAGTGCAGGAGGAGTGCGGCCTGATCGACGTAAAGCTGGTGCGTCCGATCATGAGCACCTGGCACACTTACGAACGCAAGGGCAGGCAGTATCTCAAACGCACCGATTGGTTCCTCATGAACGCTTCCGCCACCGAACGATTGACCGCGCAGGTGGAGGAGGACATCGAAGAAGTGCGCTGGCTTGATGAAGCCGGTGTGCGCATGATGGAAGCGGAGACGTATCCGTCTCTGCTGCCTGTGCTCAAAGCCTGGCACTCGTTGTCCTCCTAATGCGAAGCGTCACAACGGAACGTGACGAAGCCGCGTATCCGACGTCTCCAGGATCGGATAAGCAAGAAGTGAATTGACTGCCTTGAAGAACTGCTAAGGGCGAGCCGTGTTCATGTATATAAGCGCACATGGTCGCATGAGCACATGTGTGCTCAATCATCCCACACCTTCAGTCGCTGTCCTTTCTCCGCTTCGGCCCTGGCCTTGAAGAACAGCTCCGCCAGGCCGCGACTCGGCAGGGGCGCAGGTGAACGGGCGAGCTTCTCACCATTCAGCAGGAAGAAGGCGGGCAGACTTCGCAGTCGAAGGTCATCCCGGACCTGCTGTTCGGCCACGGCATGCATCCAGGTCACTTTCGTGGATGCGGGCAGGCGCTTGCGGTACGCATTGGATCCTTCCAAGGTCCCGTCCAGGCTGATGATGATGACCGGGATGGCCCCCTTGTACTCCTCGGACAGCGCGATCAAGCTGGTGATCTCCGCCTCACAATAGCTGCACCAGCCTGCCGTGAAGGCAAGGCACACGGCTCCGCTCAAGAGTTCGTGCAAATCCTTTTCCTGGCCGCGCTCGTTCTCCAACCGCATGTTCGGCAATGTGCTTCCAACGCGCATCGCGGTGAGCTCGTGCAGGATATTGGCAGCTATGGACCGATGTTCCGGAAAGCTGCTGCCCGCAGCCACATCCGCGATGATGGCTTCGGCCCCTTCGCTTGCGACCAGTTGCTCCGGATGGTGGAGGTACAACTGGTCGATCATCACCAGTTCGGCAAGTCGGTCGTCCTCGATCAGGAAGTCGTTCCCCTGGAACAGCTTGCGCATTCGGGAGGCGTTCCCACTGCTCGCCACCTTCACCAGCGAGTCCGACTTGTCGCGATGGATCCGCTCCAGGCTCTCACCGAACAGGCTGCGGATCAGGCGTACGTATTCCGGATCATCATAGGAGACGGGCTTGGACCGGATGAAGGTCTCATACAGGTCGCGGTCATGCGTGCGGGGTCCGACGTACAACCCGGCGATGCTGTTCTCGAGGTAGCTCGTGAACCATGGGTCGTCCACCTCCCTGTAGAATCGCCGGAGTTTGACCGCGAAGCTGTCGACACGGACCTTGGATAGCACAGGTGTCACGAATAACGTTGGTGGACGGGACGAGGAATCAGGCTTGGCGGTTCCTGACTTGCGTTGAACCTCCAGCACCTGCATGCCAGCGGCTTCATCCGTGGCCAGGTCCTCTGCGATGAACGCATCGA
>JAKQEI010000069.1 GCA_029573495.1 Bacteroidota bacterium
CGTCTCGAAAGGGACGGCCACTACCTGACCAGCGCGGCGGTAGCCCGCATCCATGCCATCCTGAGCGACTGCCTGCCGGACAGGCGGGCAGAGGGAACACAACGTGAACTGGCATCGCTCGTTCGTGAGCGGGCCGAAAGGGACAGGCCATGAAAGAGACGTTCACCATCCTGAAGGAAGGCGGCAAGACCAAGGGCGCGGCGCTCCGTGCGTACATGGACAGCCTGGAAGATGGAAGCTACTTCGTGAGCGTCGAACAGGCCACCAAAAGGAAGACGCAGGCCCAGAACAGCTACCTGCACGTCCTATTCACCATCGCGGCGAAGGAGTTGAACCGGGCCGGATACGGTAGCGGGTTGCAGTGGACGAAGGAGCGGGTGAAGGCGCATTGCAAGAAGGCAGAGCTGTACCCGGTGGAGGACGTGATGCTTCCGGGAGGTGAGGTGACGCAGGTGTGGAAGGACACGCACGAACTGAGCAAGGAGGAGGCCATGGAGACGATCGAACGGGTGATCGGATACTTCGCTGATCTGGGGATCATCCTGCCGGAGCCGAACGAACAATTGAAGCTGGTGGCCGCATGAAAAAGGACCGGACACCGATCATCGTGATGCTGATCACCGCCGTGTGCTTCGCGCTGGACTTTCTGTTGAACTGACTGGACAAGGGGGCGGGTAGGCCGTATGCCGCAAGTGCGCCCCTTGTTCCCAAGGAACTCCGATCGCCTCAAAGGATCGGACCCCTGGCGGGGAGAGCGGTCAACCGACACCATGGCGCAAGCCGGATAGATCGGTCCAGGTGGTGAGGCCACCGAGTGCAACAACATCCTGACCCAAGGTGGCCTCGCATCCATGCGATGCGGTGTCACCGTGAAACGAACACCGATGACCCTCAAAGCACAGGCAGAGCAGCGCGGGATCAACTACGGGTCCCTCCGCAGGATCAACAGCGACTTGGGGATCAAGTCGGACTGCACCAAGCGCCGGGAGATCATCATGGACCTGATGTTCCGTGGTGACGCCCGCGACATCGCTGAGTACCTATGGCTATACCACCAGATGAGCGTGAGCGCCGGGGCTGTGGCGCGTGTCATCCGCAGGCTGAAGTACAGGATGCGCGGCTATCAGTTCACGCTGTGGCCTGACACGGCGTTCAAGGTAGCTGCCCCACCGATGCGGATAGTACACAGAAGGAGGGAGCGCAAGGCGTGTCCCTGGGTGCAACTCGAATTGTTCAACGAATATCGGATTGCGGCATGACCAGCTACATCAACGCCTTTCATCGAAAGGACAACCCATACAAGAGCGTCGGCCCTGAGCATTTCACGACTGATGCAACGCCGGTGGATTATCGGGGTTTCAAGATCTATGCCCGCGTCCCTACGGCTGGCAAGTTCAAATATGGAGAGATCGACGCGGTGATGGGTGGGGTGTGTGTGATGATCTCCTGCACCGTAGATGGCGCAAAGACGCGCATCGACAACCTCTATGCCCGCAATGGCGAGGACCGCGCGATAGCAAGCCTGAAGAGGCACGGCATCGAGCTACCGCCCGAACTCACCGAGGCCCACGCCTTTCAACTCCTTTCCCGATGCACAAGCTGATACCAGGAGCCTTCATCGAATGGCTCCGACACCTCTACCACTGGACCAACGAACAACTGCGCGGCATGAGCTGGCGCGAATACCACAACGACCGATGAACGAGCGGATCTACGGATCAAGGTGCCACGCCATAGACGTGGAATGGGAAGGGGAGCGGCTGGATGGCATCGCCTACACCTTCGACGATTGCGTTCACATCCTGTCATGGGATGAACTGATGAGCGTCGAGGTAAGCGGTCGCAGCTTCCTTCACGACTACATCTCCACGCCTTCACAATGGCCTGAGCCGACCGCGGCGGTCGCGCCCTTGATGGACGCAAGGCCGGGAGCCACGGAGCCTGGAATGGGGATGCTGGACCTGGAGCACCAAGACTTCGAGATGCGCCCGCTGACGGGGCTGGAGAAGGCTTTCGTGGAGCGATACAGGGCCTATTCCTCGCTGTCGATGCTGGCGGCTCTGTTCAAGGTGAACAAGGAGGCCGTAGGTCAGTATTCGAGGCTTCGCGGATTGCTCCCTCCGAGGAAGGGACACAAGATCCACATGGACGATCTGCGCCGTCTTTGGAGCGCAAAAGAACTCGGACTGGCGGCATGACGTGGAACCCGACAGAAGAGGGCTGGAGCCTTGTCTACGATGCGCCAGGTATCGGCTGCGTCTATCACGCCACCATGCAAGGCAGCGCCCAGCAGGAGGATGATGACGGCCCCGAGATCGACCGGATTAACGACGAAGGGGAGGAGGACCAGGAGGCGTCCGATGGGGATGTATGGATGATACGCTATGCCGGACGGGAGAAGTTCACCAAGACCTCCGAGGCGTATGCGCGGGAACTACTGACGATGGCAACGATGAACCAACTCGAACTATTCGCATGAGCACCAAGCAAGTCTTCGGACGCGAGCTGATCAACGGGGGCTACCTCAACGACAGCATGGGCCTTGCCTTGGACCCCAGCGCGATCTACACCATCACGTTCGTGGAGTACACGGAGGTGCTGACCATCTACCGGGTGGGGAT
>JAKQEI010000078.1 GCA_029573495.1 Bacteroidota bacterium
ATCCACAGCGGCGACAGCAATGCCGTGCTCCCGCCCTTCGACCTCAGCGAGAAGGTGATCCAGCAGATCCGCGAGCACACGCACAAGATCGCGCTGGCCCTGCACACCGTGGGCCTGGTGAACATCCAGTTCGCCATCAAGGACGAAGTGGTGTACGTGATCGAAGCCAACCCGCGCGCCAGCCGAACCGTGCCCTTCATCGCCAAGGCCTACGGCGAGCCTTACGTGAATTGGGCCACCAAGGTGATGCTCGGCGCCAAGCTGAAAGACTTCCAATTCAAGCCCAGGTTGGACGGGTATGCCATTAAAGTACCGGTGTTCTCTTTCGATAAGTTCCCGAACGTCGACAAGTCACTCGGGCCTGAAATGAAATCGACGGGTGAAGCCATTTACTTCATCAAGGATCTTAAAGACCCCTTCTTCCGTCAGGTTTACGGTGAACGGTCGATGTACTTGAGTAGATAGCAATGCGCATTCCAGGCCTGATAGGGATCATGGTCCTAGTAACGGCATGTTCCAGGACAACCTCGGGTAACCGCGATTTCCTTCATGGTCAAGAAGAAGTCCAGTACCGCGTTGAGGAGGACCGAGATGGTCGCAAGGAGGTGGTCTATTTCATCTTTCGGGATGATGGCACTTGGGTGAATCACTACATCAACCGGCGTGACAGTCTTGTTCCATTCGAGCCGATCGATGTGAAGTTTGACGAGACTTATAAGTACTGGGGCGATAGCTTGTATGTCTGGGGCTACACCTGGGATGTGATCCATCATGGGCCAGATAGCTTGCGACTGAAAATGCATGGTTCAGACAGGATTTGGCGTCTGACGAAGACGAACTATCCAGTGGTTAAACGATGAAGAGTACAGCCGCACCGTGCACTATCGCCAAGGCCTACGGCGAGCCCTACGTGAACTGGGCCACCAAGGTGATGCTCGGCCACAAGCTGAAGGACTTCCAGTTCAAGCCGCGGCTTGATGGGTATGCGATAGGTGCCCGTGTTCAGCCTCGACAAGTTCCCGAACGTGGACAGGGCAGCGTGGAGGAGAAGTCCTAATCTGGAAAATTGAACTGACCCAAAACGTCGGCCATCGGCGTGTTCAAGTCCAGGATGGATGCATTCAGTCGAACGCCAGCCTTAGTAAGCAGATCCACTTTGGCATTGAGTTTCCGGTCCTTCGTGAGGAAGTGGCTGATGCGCGCCTCAACGTCGGCTTGAGCCAGCAACTTGATGTCGTTGATCACGACAGCACGCTCTTCATCCTTTCGCTGGTCGAGCAGAATGCCGGTGAACTCCCCCGCCCGTTGGGCATGCTGCCAGTTGAAGGGAAGTACGCGCACGTTCCTGAGCGGGAGTTGATCGAAAGAGCCTTTCACGCAGAACTCCGAGATGGAAATGGTGCTCAGGTGCATGGGCACCTTGTGGTCCAGCAACCAACGGAACCAAGCCTTGGTGTTTGGATGCAACGGATCGTCCGTCTTCAGCAGGCGGATGATGAAGCTCGTATCGAGCAGGATGCCATCAAACGTCGTAGTGCCCGCGGACATCGTTGAGGTATTGGTCCGGGTCGATGTCCTTCAGCCAGCCTTTGGCTTTCGTTTGCAGGCGTGCGAGGTAATCGTCTTCGTACCGCTGATCATAGTCGATAAGCTCAAGGAGCTTGAGCGAACCGCGCTCGATCTCGCCGGTCTGCACATTCTGCCGACCGAGCGCCCGAACACCGAGCTGATGGTAGAGTATGTTCTGCTCAAGCCCAGCCAGGAACGACTCTTCCGTATCGATCTTGAAGATGCCTTGCCCGTCCACCTGTAAGTGGATGTTCGGGCTTTCCTTGCCTCCTGCGTCAGTGACCTTTCCATACAGATACACCTCTGTTTCCACTACGGTCGCCTCGCTCCGGAAGTATGCGGTGGAACGATCCACTCGAAGCTCGGTTTCCGGGTTGGTGGATGTTGTCAGCGTAAAGACGTAGTCCTTCTCAATGGCCCATTGCTGGATGGCCTCAAAGGCTTTCGCTGTGCGCGGTTCGAGCACATCGAGTGTGCGTTGAGAGTTGACCAACCCGATAACGGCACCCAAGCTGGCGATCGACTGCAAGCCGGTCTGGAAGATGTTCCGGACGGAACCCTCTTCAACGCGATAGCTGATGACAGGCCTATCGCGACGGTCGTTGGGGAACAGCAGTACCTCGACCTCATCCAACAGACCACGTAGTTCGCGGATGTCGAATTCGTTCGGTTTGAGGTCCTTCGTTCCCCGTTTTCCGTCGATCCGGACTTCGAAAGTGGCTTGCGTTTCCACGGCGTGAAGTTAGGCAGCCGCATGCTCGACCACCGCAGGGTGTCCCCCAAACCTCCGCCCGCTGTCCGTCGCTTTTGAGCGGGCCACCTTCCCATCCATAGCCTGGATCCTCACCAGCGGACCGCGACCTTTGCGACCATGAAGTCCGTTCTAATCCTCGGCGGCACCCAATTCATCGGGCGCAATTTGGTGGAGGACTTGCTGGCGAGCGGGGGCTTCAACATCACCCTGTTCAACCGGGGGCGCACAGGGCGCGCGCTCTTTCCCGGTGTCAAGCGCATCACCGGCGATCGCCACACCGGAATCGCGCGGATCGCTTCCACGGACTGGGATGTGGTGGTGGACCTGTCCTGCTATTTCCCGGCAGACCTGGAGGCAACGCTGCGCAACTTGGCACGTCGGCCGGAGAGGTATGTGTTGGTCTCCACTTGTTCGGTGTACGACCCGATCGATACCCGCATGCTCCGGAACGAGGAGGCAATGATCGTGGGGTGTACCAAGGCCGAATACACGGATACCACACCGGCTTCATACGGCAACCGGAAGGCGGAGTGTGAGCGCATCCTCGCGGCATCCGACTTGGAGCATGTGATCCTCCGGCCTGCCTTGGTCTTTGGTCCGCACGATCCCACGGACCGCCTCTACTACTGGCTGCATCAGGTGAAGTGCATGGATGAACTGCTGCTGCCGGACAACGGCGAACGGAAATTCTCGGTGACCTACGTGAAGGACCTGGTGCATACGATCGTGCGGTCCATGGAGCAGCCCACGCGATCCACGGTGTACAATGCGATCACGGTGCCGGAGGCCAGCATCGGCGAACTTGTCCGCGTGACAAGTACGTTGCTCCAACGGCCGGTCGCTTGTCGCAACGTATCCCCTGCCGTTTTGAAGGAGCATGGCGTGCGCCCCTGGCTGGACCTGCCGCTCTGGATCGACGGGGACCATTTCACCTACAGCAACCAACGGATCATGGATGAGTTGGATCTCGTTCCGGCCGGTCTATCGGAGAGCATCCGCACCACACTTTCCTACCATGATGCCCGTGGATGGCCGGAGTCGACCTACGGCATGTCATCCGGTCGGATCCGGGAGTTGATGTAGATGTCGGACAGTTCCAGGCTACCCTTGGACCACCGCAGGGTGTCCACCCAAACCTCTAAACCGCCGCAGGCTGTCCACGAGGATGTCCTTGTACATGGGTCGCGTCAACACATCCAATCAACCCACCGTGGCGTAGGTGAGGTATTGCAGATCCTCCTGATCGTGGATCTTGTAGTTACGCGACACTGAAAGAAGGTGACTGCGGCCGATCCAGTATCGTGTTGATGATCACGGTAGGTAGCGGGGATACTGGATGACCACGGATCGCAGGACCGCGTGAGCTGGGTACGGGAGAATTTGGGTCGGAGCGCTACAGCTTAACGATCCTTGTGGCTGTTGAACTTTGGCCGACCAATCGCAGGTGGTAGCAGCCCGGACCAATGTCTTCCAGATCAATCTTCATCTGCGCGGCGGACACACGACCACGGAGAACGACCCTGCCGAGCTCATCGGTGAACTGGAACTCGGCGCCAAGATGTCGAGGTCCAAATAGCACGGTAGCATAGTCCTGTGCTGGATTCGGATAAACCGTCAGGCCGTCACGTAGAGCGATCGCCTCCTGCCCAGTTTCAATGGAACTCCCATGGAACTTGGCCAGGAACCCATCTCTGCCACCTCCCAGCGGCTGCTGATGGCTTCCTGTTCCGCTGGTGATGCTCGATGATGGGAACTCCGAATCCGTCTCACCGCCCAAGTAAACGTTCCCTTCCGCATCGACGGTGCAGGTTCCGCCGTATTCATCGCCGCTCCCACCATAGTATGTACCCCACTCCCTGGTGCCCTGAGCATTGAACTTTGCCAGAAAGGCATCCCAGCCACCAAGATTGGCGTGATGGATCTGATGACCACCGACCCCCAGGAAGAGATCGCCGTCGAATCCCCCGATGACACCAGCAGCGTGGGTCTGGCCTGAAAGGTATACGCCGCCATCAGGTGCCGCCGCGCACTCGAACCCGAAGTCTTCGTTGGTGCCGCCATAGAAGGTTCCCCAGAGCCTTTGGCCTTGGCTGTTGAAGCTCGCTATGAAAGCATCGCTGATACCATTGTTCGCGGGAAGGAGTGCCCCATTCGTCGAAAAGCCGAGCTCCGAATAAGTCGACCCTGCAAGAAAGACCGTACCGTCAGGACCAACTGCGCATGATCTACCCACATCAGCACTCGTATTGCCATAATACGTGGACCAGAGGAGTTGTCCCATATTGTTGAACTTGGAAAGGAAGGCATCAATATCCCCCATGTTCCCATCAATGAAGGCGCCAATTGTTGCCATGCCCGTTGAGGAAGTGGTGCTGCCAGCCATGTACACATTCCCGGAAGCGTCTGTGGCACACGATTCACCCACATCAAATCCCGAATTGCCATGATAGGTTGCCCAGATCCGATTGCCATTCGAGTCGAACTTGACCAAGAAGGCGTCAACACACGGAGAGTAGAACGTTCCATCCTCATAGCAGGTGTCAGTGTAGTTAACGAAGTGATTAGTAAGCTGATGAGCACCGCCCAAACCTTCTGCCGAACGTGTCCAACCCGTCATGAATACGTTACCGTCTTCGTCCGTGCAACACGAACGACCGTATGTCTCCATAGGTCCATCCAACCAAATGTCCTCACCCTCGCGTCTGCCCATACGAATCCAACGCACCACCGGAATAATAGGTGCCCCACTGTCGAATGCCTTGCGTATTGAATTTCGCCAGGAATGACGAGAACGAGCCTAGCATGCCCGAAGGTGGGATGACGAATAGCTCATCTGCGACGGGGTCCGAGAAGTAGCTCATCCATAAAGGTTCCTGAGGATGCATCTCCTGCCACATGGGCAGGCCTGGAGAGCCCGTGGCAATACCAGTCCATGCTTGTGTAGTGCCACAGATGAAAACGTTCCCTTCCGCGTCCACTGTGCAGTCCGAAATTTCGGTGCCGCTCAGTACGTCGTGGATCGTATCCACAGTTCCTCCATCACACCCAATGTCGATCGTATATGAAAACACCCGCACTCCTCCATAGTATGTTGACCACAGACGCTGACCGGCTGAATTGAATTTCACCAGGAAGCCGCAAGAGAAAGGTTGCAGTTCCCCCCAGCTATCCTCAAGCGATGCGATGATATTCTGGTGGCCATTCGATGCGATGCCTTGAAAGGACAGTGTGTTCCCTGCTACGAATACGTTCAAGTCCTGATCCGTATCGCATGAAACGATCGCATCATCATTTTCACCACCGTAATATGTCGCCCAGATCAGTTCCGGGTCGATGACGAGTTCCTTTGCCTTGTTGTACTGCTGGACCTTGAAGCGGACCACGTCGTCCTCCAACACGAAGGAGGTCGGGATCTCGCGCCCTTCCTGGTAGGAAACAGGAGACTTCTCTACGAATTCCCCAAGCGCGGAACGCTGCACCAATCGGCCTGCTGGATCGATGAAGAGCGAGTCGTGGTCGGAGAAATGCATCCGTATCTGAGCAGGGTCCGCACCGGACTTCACGATGAAATCATGCTTGATGCCCTGCTCTTCTGCACGCACCACCCAGTCTATACCCGGATAGAGGTCATGATAGGTGACAGAAGCGTAATGGTGCACATCAGTGATATCGTGCGCATAGTAATTGATGTAGTCCTCGCTTCGGCCAGACGTGGAGATCAAGGGGTCTGCGTTGGCCCCGATGAACTGCATCTTCATTCGGTGGGTCTCTATCCGGCTTATGCTGGTCCCGGATCTCGAGACCGGGAATGCCGGTCGCGCGTGGCTGTTCCCTTCCCTCGCTGTGTGAAAGCGCGTGAACTGGAAGGCCATCCCCATATCGGTTAGGAATACGCTCGTCCCACCCCGCTCATAACTGTATAGGACCCGGACCTCGTCCCCACCACCGGATCCCGTTATCTGGCCCTTGTTCTCGACGAGCCCATAATTGCTTGAGGATCCCGGGGTAGCATTTGGAACGTTGCGGGACTCTGGATCACCAGCGAGTGCAATACCGAAAGCAATGCTTGTCGCGGTGAAGCCCGAGCAACGGAGAAGGAAGGTGTAGCGCATGACCAAGGCTTTTGTATGCCTAATGTAAATATGGATCAGTCTCGAACTCACTGTAGACCTCGAAGAGAACAGGCACTTCGGACCGCCGCAGTGTGTCCTCCCAACCTCCGCCGGGTCTGTCCGCTGCTTTGAGCGGACGACCCTGCGGCCCGAAGGCGTGAAGACTGTGCCTTAACCAGCCGTCACTGGACGAATGGGCGATCGGCATGTCCCGCAGTGCGGATACATTCACCGCCATGGAAACCTGGCACGCATGGGCGATCATCTTGCTGGCGGTTGTTTGCGCATCAGCACCCGGCGAGCCTTCGACGACCGGGAGCACCGCGAACGAAAGCGAGTACGGAACACCCTTGCGCGTGGCTGCGAGCGTGGACACGCTGGATCCCTCGAACCAGCAAGCCATCCGCTGCCTGAGAAGGTACTTCAGCCAGAAAATGCTCCAGGAAGGCGTGGGTGACTTCTGGGACGAAGCCGACTCCTTCCGCTATGCGCACATTTTCAATGAGCTGCGCTATGCCGAGTACGACAGCGTGGGCGACCTCGGCTATCCACCTGAGCTAAGCCGCATCACCGAGCTCGGAACGGAAGGCGATCGGCTCCTCCATGTGGTCTGGGCCCTGCCCGGTGATCCGAACGGGCAGGCGCGCTACGCCTTCGACTTCCATGCGCGAAGGACATCCGCAGGCTATCGTCTGGCCTTCCCCATCGATGTGTACACCGCGCAATGGGAGCGGCAGGTGCGCGGCCCGATCACCTATGTGGTATCACCGAACAACGCGTTCTCGGAAGTAGAGGTGCGCAAACAGCAGCACGACATCGAGCAGCTCGCGCGCTTCTTCGGCACGGCGCCATTCCCCATCATCTACTACGCCTTCGCGGATCCGGAGGACCTCTACCGGTGGTGCGGCTTCACGGCCCATCCGCTCATGGGCACGCTTACCAGTGGCGGTATGGTGGACGGTGCGGGCAACGCGTATTGCGGCAACGGGAAGGAGATCTACACCCACGAGATCGTGCACGTCTTCGCTTCGCGCCACCATGAAGTCGTTTGCGCGCTCTTAGAAGAAGGGCTGGCCACCTTGCTCGGCTCCATGCAGGAGCACGACTACGCGTGGCACCGTGCGAACATGCGTCGCTACCTCGCCAGCGATGCACGCATCGACCTGCGCGACCGCTGCACCACGACCCTGCGCGACAACACACCCGAAGGCACCAGCGTGCCGTACATGATCGGAGCCTTGCTCTGCGAGCGCATCATCCGTACGGAAGGCAAGGATGAGCTTATAAAGGCGATGGCCTCGAGCGAATATCACTGGGCGGCGCTCCTTCAGTTCGGCATCACGCCGGAGAACCTGACCGCTGCGCTAAAGGAAGAGTTGGAGAAGCCAATTGCCTTCGCGCTCTGAGCGCAGGGTCGCTTTAGCGCACCACAGGGTGTAGGCCCAAACTTCCGCCGGATCCGTCCGCTGTCCCGGCCTTGAACCGGGATCGAGCGGACGACTTTTGAACTGGAGTATGGTAGTGCGTCGTCAGCAACGGCCTGATCCTTCAGGATCGATGTTTCGTGCGGGTTCGCTTGCGTGTGAGGCGTATGGTCACTCGATCACGACCTTGCTCACGCAGGTGCCGAAGGTGCTGGACGCACGCAGCACATAAACACCGGGTGCAAGTGGCCCTGGATCGATGCCGTCGCCCCAGCTGGAACTGTACACCAAGGCGCCCCTTGGGTCGTACGTTTCGATCCGCGTATCAGGTTCAAATAGCGCAGGGTCCGCAAGCAGGATCCGCGTTCCC
Organism: Bacteroidota bacterium; assembly: GCA_029573495.1. Classification (GTDB taxonomy): domain Bacteria; phylum Bacteroidota; class Bacteroidia; order Flavobacteriales_F; family PHOS-HE28; genus PHOS-HE28. The sequence goes on from JAKQEI010000078.1 coordinate 8,230, forward strand.
TCGCGTCGCATGACCCCACATTGGGCGGGACCTGCCCGTGCACCGATGACCTGCTCGGGAACCGTGGTGGTGAGATCTTCGGTCCAGCAGTTCAGCCAGAGCATGAAGGTGTCATCGCCGGTGTTGGTCCGGTGCTGGCCGATGTCCGTCAATCCATCCCCGTTGAAGTCGCCGAGGATGGGCATGCCACCGTCCCAGGACAAGGGGCTGGATCCCCAACCGGAGGTGCTGCACGAGTCGCCGGGATAGACCAGGGAAGGGTAGCTGCCGGGCGTGGCCACGAGATAGGGTACGCGCTGCGAGGGCAGGAACGGATAAAGCATGACACCGCCGCGCGGGTCCACGGGAATGGTCTGCTCCACGCCCGGCCCCACGCCGTTCCCTTCGTGCAGGTAGGTGACCAGCTTGTGCGGGTTGGCGTGGGCGGTGATCAGATCGGTGGATCCATCCAGGTCCACATCACCGAAGTTGAGCAGGCCGTTCAGGGCGACGGTGGAGATCGCCTGCGGGGCGAGGAAACCGCCGCTGCCATCGCCCGGTCGGATCTCCATGGGCAGGAATTGATACGATACCACCAGGTCGATCACACCATCACCGGTCAGGTCGGCGAGGCCCACATCCTTCGCGCCGGCCGGGAACACCACGTTGCCCTGAAGCTGCATGCTCCCCGTGCCGTCGTTGAGGAAGATGCGCACGCCTCCAACGGGCGAATAGAAGCGGATCACCAAGTCGTCGCCCAATGCATCGTCCAGATCGGCCACCTCCACCTCGATGTACGCGCTGTCCACATGCAGCATCGGAAGCGCATCGAAGGATCCAGCACCATCGGGCGCGAATAGCTGCAAGGTGGTATCCGTGGGGATATCCGCGAAGAGCGCGATCGTGCCGATCGGTCCGGACGGCAGCACCCGGAAGGGCCGGTGTACGCGCCAGAGCCGGGCGGCATCCACGTAGCCGGTGGAGGTGAAGGTGGCGTCGTTGTTCCCTGCCAGCAGTTGCAGCGCCGGTGGACTGAAGGTCCAGGTGGCCAGGTCGAGATCATCGTCCCCATCGAAGTGGCCTGCGACCACGTTATCACCGCTGGGAATGGGGATCGGGATCGCCAGTTCCATGCAATCCAGCATGGGTGGAATGCAGAGTTTACGGACATGCTGCTGCGTCAAGGCATCACCCGCGGTGATCAGGCCCATGCCGCTGGTGAGGAGCAGCGGCCATGATCCACGGTAGTTCTGGGAATACCCGCCAGCCCCGTGCAGGTCGTGGCGCCAGAGCTTTTCACCTGTGGGTCGGTAGGACTCGATCCAGGCCGGCATCCCGCCCGAGAAGTCCGGGCGCCTGCCGCTGACGATGATCTGGCCATCAGAGGCGACCTGCAGATCGAGGATCCGCTCGCATGCCGGAAGGGTCCATCGCTCGGTTCCGTCCGGTGCGTACTTGCATAGTCTGCCCTCCGTGCCACGGCCGAAGCTTGCCACGATGTTCCCTTGGTGATCCAGGGTGATGCGTGTTGGCCAGAAGTAGTCGATGTTCGCATTCTCCGCTGGCTGCCGTTCCCAGAGCAGGTCGCCGGAGGGTTCCAGCGCCACCAGGTAGCCCGTGTAGAAGCCGACACCCGACGCATAAATGGTGTTGGACGCATCGGTCACCACCGCTGTCAGGCGATCCTCGTCCGAGAGTTCGTTCGTCCAGGTCCAGGCGAGATCCCCGACAGGGGAATACTTCAGGACGAGGTGG
>JAKQEI010000080.1 GCA_029573495.1 Bacteroidota bacterium
CATCGCCCTGGACAGCGGCCTCACCGAGGAGCTGAAGTGGGGCCACCCCTGCTACACCCTCAAGGGGAAGAACGTCTTCCTGATGCACGGCTTCAACGACTATTGCGCGGTGCTCTTCCACAAGGGTGCGCTGCTGAAGGATCCGAAGAAGCAACTGGTGCAGCAGACCAAGAACGTGCAGAGCGCCCGGCAGATGCGCTTCACCAGCGCCGCGGATATCGCGAAGCGCAGCCCGCAGCTCAAGGCCTTCATCAAGGAGGCCATCGCCAACGAGCGGGCGGGCAAGCAGGTGGAGTTGAAGACAACGGCGGAGTTCGACATGCCCGCGGAGTTCGCTAAGGCGCTGAAGCAGATGCCGGAATTGAAGAAAGCCTTCAAGGCACTGACGCCGGGACGGCAGCGCGGCTACCTGCTCCACTTCGGCGGGGCCAAGTTGGCTGCCACGCGGCAGTCGCGCATCGACAAACACGTGGACCGGATCCTGGCTGGTAAAGGGCTGGATGATAAGTAGCGCAGATGGCCACGAAGAAGAGCGCCACGTCGAGACCGGTCCGCACAAGTGCGAAGTCCGCGAAGCGCGCACCCGCGAAGTTGCTGTCCGGCGGCAACCCGCAGATCGCGAAAGGCGCGGGTGATGCGCCCGTGCAGGCCTACATCGCCGCCATCCCCGATTGGAAGGGAGCGGTCTGCGCCGAACTGGACCGGTTGATCGTAAGGGCGGTGCCGAAGGTGAAGAAGGCGGTGAAGTGGAACACACCCTTCTACGGCCTTGACGGCGAGACCTGGTTCGTGGCCTACCACTGCATCACGAAGTATGTAAAAGTCTCCTTCATGATGGGCGCCCACCTGGACCCGCTGCCACCCGTGGCCAGCAAGCAGAAGAACGTGCGGTACTACCACGTGCACGAGGGCGAGGCGATCGATGCGAAGCGCTTCATGAGCTGGGTGAAGCAGGCGGCGAAGTTGCCGGGGGAGAGGATGTGAGGATGTGAGGGAGGTGAGGGAGGTGAGGGAGGTAACGGAGGTGAGGGAGGAATGATCACCCATTCAAACCTGATCGTGAGACTGTTCAGTAAAGTGTGTCAGGCCGGATTGCGAACTTCAACACCTGACCCATGGAGGACAAGACGGACAAGTTCGATTACGAAGCCTTCGAGAAGGAGGCCATGAAGCAATTGCTACTGGGCAAGCCCTTGAGCG
>JAKQEI010000081.1 GCA_029573495.1 Bacteroidota bacterium
CGCTCAAGGGCTTGCCCAGTAGCAATTGCTTCATGGCCTCCTTCTCGAAGGCTTCGTAATCGAACTTGTCCGTCTTGTCCTCCATGGGTCAGGTGTTGAAGTTCGCAATCCGGCCTGACACACTTTACTGAACAGTCTCACCGCAACATCCGGCGCAAGGCCTCCGAGAACGGAAGACCCGGCGCTGGCTTGACAGCTCAGCCCCATCCCCCACTTGCGCCGCACATGGCATCATCACCACCTTCGCGCAAACACCCATCCATGCGTAACACCTTTACCCTCCTCTCCCTGGCCAGCTCACTGGCGCTCGCCGCGCAGCCCACGCTGCTCCAGAGCAACATCGCCTCCGGCGGCTTGGCATTCGACATGTACGTGCTCTCCGACCCCGGCGATGCCGAATACCCCACCGATGGCCTCAACCAGACCTGGGACCTGAGCGGCGTGACCTTGACGGAGTCCGGCACTCTTGCCTTCGTGCCTGCGAGCAACACGCCCTATGCTGCCAGTTACCCCGCGGCCAACTGGGCCTGGGCACAGACCGTCACCGGCGTGGGCCCCGATGTGATCTACCTCGACATCAGCGCGACGGGCATCGAAGTGGTCGCACGTGGCGTTCCCATGAACGTGGTGAGCTATAGCGACCCATCGCGCATCGTGGAGTTCCCGATGGACTACGGAGATTCCTTCCAGGACGCGTACACCGGCACCGGTGTGAACGGCACTCCGACCTGGACATACAGTGGCCATGGCACCCTGATCACCCCGCTCGGCACCACCGCCAACGTGGCCAAGGTGGTGAGCGACGAGGGCGACATGCTGCTGTGGAACACGGCACCACTCTATCCGCTCGTGATCGACAATGGCGAGTACATCCTCTTCTACGGCCTGGACCCGACCAACGCGGTGCAGGACGTGAGCGCGGAGGCGGCACCTACGGTGTATCCGAACCCGGCCGAAAACACCCTTTGGATGGATGGCGCTATGGGTACGGGGAGCTGGTCCATCATGGACATGCAGGGGCGCCAGCTGCGCACCGGTCGCAGCACACCCGGCACGCAGGCGCTGGATGTGGAGGGGCTGGCCACCGGCAGCTACCTGCTGGCGCTGCGCGATGGTGCCGGCCACCGCACCGTGCGCTTCATGAAACAGTAAGGGACGACACCTATCTCCATGCATGCACAGCACAGGGCCTCTTCGGAGGCCCTGTGCTGTTTCCGTCCGGTCGGGGGTCACGTGGGGTTGGGATGAACGAGCTTGGCCCCAGCCAGCAGCATGGTCATGACCACCAGGACAGCAAGGAAGGATCGTCGTGGAAGTAGCACCCACAACAGAAGAACCCGCGAAATACCTCCTGCACGCTCCTACCCCGCGGCGTAGGCCTCCCGCAACCAACCGAGCAGTTCCGCATCGGGCTTCGCATCGGATGTCAAGGCCACACGGTGCGTACACATCCCATTGAAGGCTGCACCCCCCATGAGGCGGTCGGTACCCGGATGACCTTTCAGTTGGATCCCCACATCGAAGCGGCTCTTGGTGCTCGGCTGAAGGATCGCGAACTGCTTGTTCCTGCGCACGCTCACATAGCCCTTCTTCACAGCGAGTTCAACATCCGTACCCAGCCCTTTGACAGCAGAAACGAGCGCATCGTAAAGCGGCCGCCAATGTTCCTTGCCCTTGAACATGCCGGCAAGCAACAACGCATCATCACCCACGGAGGCGGCATCGGTGCCCAGGAATTTGAAGGCGACCACATTGGCATGGCCGTAGCTCAAGCCATGCTCGTCCTTCAGGTGTTTCAATACCTGCATATGCTTGCTGAGCCCCGAGGCACGGGCCACTTCGATCCAGTGCGCGACCGACTTCCCGGTCTTCTGCTCGATGCTCGCGAGCAGGCTCGCCTCCATGTCCTTGGCTTCCATGATCGGTGGAAGCCTAAGTTAATGATCGGTCAGCTTACCAGGTCCCTTTTCGAAGCCAGGACAATACTGATCGCTGCATCACAACACCTCAGCGCAGGGTCTCCGGGAACGGAAGACCCCGCGCAGGCTCAGTGTCAAGGTGTGAGGCTATCACCGCCTTAGCACACCGTCACACTTTCGTCGCGGCCTTCGCAGCGCCATTGGCCACCGCGGCCTTCGCAGCATCCTTGGCGGCCTCTTTGGCGTTGTCGGCCATCTCGCGGCCTTTCGCTTCAAGGTCCTTCACCACGCTCTTCAGCTTCTTGCCCTGCTTCATCAGGTTGCTACGGGTCTCCTTGCCGGATGCAGGTGCAAGCAGGAGAGCGGCTACGGTGCCCACCGCTGCTCCAGCGGCAAGGGCGATCAAGGTGTTCTTCGTTGACATGGTCTTGTGTGTTTGCATGGTTAGTGCCCATTGGTACGCAAGCACGATACCACGGCACCGTTGGCCGATCGGGCAGGGTGTTCAATACACGGGGTCCATGAACTCCAGCCCGCCGGGAACCCGCGCCCATGGCGGATACACTGTGGTGCAACGGACATGGTGAAGACCGCTCTCCACGTGTTGCCGACCGCGAACCCCTCTTCTCGCCCGGGTCATCGCCGTGCATCGGATCCCACACATCACGGCGCAGGTTCCCCACCTCCTGGACCACGCTCGGTTCGTTCCCGCACGGCACGCCATTTCCACTGGTCCGTTCAAATCCTTATCCCATGAAAGCATCGATCATCCTCCTCTTCTGCGCAGCCATCGCCCTGCTGGCGGTCGTCCTGAGCGCAGGCATCAGCTATCCAGCGCAGATCATCTTCTTCGTACTCGCTGGCATCTTCTGTGTGGTGATGGCGCGCGGTGTGATGGAAGGTCCCAGTGGACCTGACGGACATTGACCCGCACCGAGGCTCTTGCTAGCTTGACCGCGATCTCTCCCCCATCATGTCACAAGACCATCCCGCCGTGGTGCACACGGTGATCCACTTCCCCATCCAACGCGTCTGGCAGGCGCTGGTCGATCCCGCGGATATCGCGCGGTACATGTTCGGCGCACAGGTCACCAGCGACTGGCAGGAGGGCAGCCCCATCATCTGGGAGGGCGAGTTCAAGGGCAAGCTCTTCAAGGATACCGGCCGGGTGCTCGTGGCGAAGGCACCCCACCTGTTGCGCTATACCCACCGCAGCAGTCAACGCGAGCATACCGTGACGGTGGAGTTGCGGGAGGTGGCGGGGACCACGCACCTGCGGCTCACACAGGAGAACAATGTGGACGAAGCGGCGCGAAGGCGGGCGGAGAACAACTGGACAGCCATGCTCGATGGCTTGAAGGTGTGGTTGGGCGAGGCGCCGGTGCGTTCGTGAGCACCCGCCCGAGCGTACGTTATACGTTCACTCCCCCAACCACCCCCGCACCAGACCAAGGACCCACATTTGTTGCTCCGGCGTGCCCCGGTTGCCCATGTCGTTGTGGCCGATGTCCGCGCTCCGCACAACGGCGATGTGGTGGTCGGCCGCTTCTTCATCCGTTGGCAACACCCCGGGATCGGCAGGCTGATCGTTGGAGCGCAGGCTGTATACCTGCGGATGCAAGGTGCGCGGTAGTGCCAGCCGAAGGTTGTCCAGGGTGATGAGCTTCTGCACCACTTCGGGGTGCGTGGTCGCGAAAAGCACGCTGATGTCCCCGCCCTGGCTGTGACCCATCACGGTGAGGCGGTCGAAGGACAGCTGTGGGCAGCTGCGGTGCAGGTGGCGCAGCACATGCTCCAGGTTGGCCACACCGCGTTGCCAGCTCGGCATGCGCGCCGCGCGGATATCGCCCTTCATGGCCAGGGGCTCATCGCCCGGTAGTTCATGCTGCACGCTCACCACCACGTGGCCGTCCTTCACCAGCGCATCCAGCAGCCAGCGGTAGAGCAGGTAGGTGCCGGGCTTGTTCTCGTTGTAGCCATGGCTGAAGAGGATCAACGGCCGCCCGTCGAGCGGTGCGTCCGCGCGGTGGTAAAGGGCGATCGGGATGCTGCGCTGGCGTGCCGTGTCCAAAAGCGTGAGCGTGTCCCGAAGCACGTACGGGTCGGCGATCACGCTCTGCGCGGAGGAAGAAGCGGTGGCGACCCACAGGGCAAGGATGAGCAGCAGGCGCATGGCCGAAGGTATCGCTACGAAAAGCAGGCGCGACCTGCGCCGCGCCTGCCACCAGCTCGTATCGTTATGCCCTACGCCGTTCCCGGACGCAGCGTGTTGGGCTTCACCTCGGTCGTGGCGACCTGTGCGCGCAGTTGTGCCTTCCACTGCCGGCGATGCTTGATCTTCATCACGATCAACAGCATCACGGGCACCATGATCAGGGTGAGGAAGGTGGCGAAGATGAGGCCGTAGATCACCGCCCAGCTGAGCGGGCCCCAGAACACCACGTTATCGCCGCCCATGTGGATGTGCGGGTCCAGTTCGCTGAAGAGGGTGAAGAAGTTGAAGTTGAGGCCGATGGCCAGCGGCAGCAGGCCCAGGATGGCCGTGACCGCCGTGAGCAGCACCGGACGCAGGCGCGTGCGGCCGGCGACCACCAAAGCCTCGCGGCTGGCGTTGATCGGGATGATGCCCGTCTCGTCCAGCCCAAGTTTGCGCTGCTCGCGTTCGAAGAGCAGGCGCGCGAAATCCATGAGCACGATCGCGTTGTTCACCACCACGCCGATCAGCGAGATGATGCCGAGCATGGTCATCAGGATGATGAAGTCCATGCGGAACACGATGAGGCCCAGGAACACGCCGATCGTGGAGAACACCACGGTGCTCATCACGATCACCGGGTAGCTGATGCTGTTGAACTGCGCCACGATGATGAGGAATACAACGAAGATGGCCACGAGGAAGGCGGTGAAGAGGAAGTTCATGTCCTTGGCCATGTCCTCCTGCTCGCCGGTGAACCGCAGGTTGTAACGATCATCCACGGTGTAACCGCTGGCCATCTCGTCCTTGATCTGTTGCACCACCTCGTTGTTGTTGTAGCCCGCGATCACGTTGCTGCTCACGGTCACCACGCGGTCCAGGTCCTTGCGCTTGATCGCGCTGAAGGTGGTGCTGTACTCCTCCTTCGCCAAGGCGCTGATGGGCACCTGGCGGATCTGGCCGGTGAGCATGTCGCGGAAGGTGATGCGCATGTCCATCAACTGCTGTGTACTGTACCGATACTGGTCCTTCAGCCGCACGTTGATCTCGTAGTCGTCATCGTCGCCTTCCACGCGGAAGGTGCTCACCTCCTTGCCGAAGAGCGCGGTGCGGATGGCATCGGCCACGGCATAGGTGCTCACGTTCAACCGGCGCGCCTTCTCGCGGTCGATCACGATGGGCATCTCGGGCTTCGCGCGGTCGATGTCGATGCGCAGGGCCTCCACCCCGGGTACGTTCTTCGACTCGATGAAGGCCTTGACGCTGTCGGCCTCGGTCAGCAGGCCTTCGATCTCCTTGCCGCGGATCTCGATGTTGATCGGCTTGCCCACGGGCGGGCCGTCGGCGTTCTTCACCACGGTGGTCACCACCCCGGGGTAGCCGGTCACGCCCTCCTGCAGGCGCTTCAGCACGTCGTTGGTATTGATGCCCTGGCGGTCGGCGAATTTCACGAAGGTCACCTGGATCCGCGCCTTGTGCGGGGTGGCGCTCAGTTCCACATCGCCGCTGCCGGGATCGCTCGTGCCCTCGCCCACCTGCGCGATCACCGAGCTCACCAGGAAGTTCACCGTATCGGTACCGATCACGTTGCCATGCTCATCCTTCAGCTCGCGTACCTCCTTGTATTCCGGCACGTCGATCACCTTCATCACCTGCTTCTCCACGATGCGGGCGATGCTGTCGGTCTTGAGGATGTCGGTGCCGATGGGTGCCTCGATGAAGGCGTTGATGAACATCGGCTGGTTGGTCGGGAAGAAGAGCGTCTTCGGCGGGAAGATGCCGAGCAGGATGAAGGCCAGGAAGAGCAGGCCCACCGTGCCGAGCAGGAAGGTGCGTGGGTGGTGCTTGTCCAGCGCATAGCGCAGGAAGGTCTCGTAGCGGTGCTCCAGGCGCGGCAACCATTTGTATTGGAACCAGTGCGCGGCAGGCACGAAGAGCTTCTCGTTGGCCACGCCCATCACCCCGAAGAAGATGGTGAGCATGCCGATGCCGAAGAGGAAGGGGCTCTGCGCGCTCGCACCCAAGGCACCCACGATTGCACCCACGACCGCGAGGATGATGGCCAGGCGCCACATCTTCTTCGTCGGCATATGGTCCTCCTCCACCTTCATGAACTTGGAGGCGAGCGCGGGGTTGACCACCAGCGCCACGAAGAGCGAAGAAGCCAGCGCGATCATGAAGGTGATGGGCAGGTACTTCATGAACTCGCCCATCATGCCGGGCCAGAAGAGCAGCGGCACGAAGACCATCACGGTGGCCGTGGTGGCGGCGATGATCGGCATGGTGACCTCACCCACCGCGAGGCGTGTGGCCTTCATGGCGGGTTCGCCGTTGGTCATGTGGCGGTGGATGTTCTCCACGATCACGATGCCGTCGTCCACCAAGCGGCCCAGCGCGAGGATCAGTGCGAAGAGCACCATCATGTTCAGCGTCACCCCGAAGGCATTGAGCAGGGTGAAGGAGATGAACATGCTCATGGGGATCGCGAGTCCCACGAAGACCGCGTTGCGTAGGCCCAGGAAGAGCATGAGCACGCCCACCACGAGGATCACCCCGAGCACGATGTGGTTCATCAGCTCATCCACGCTCACGCGTGTCTGGTCGCTCTGGTCGCCGGTGATGGTGATGGTGAGGTCCTTGGGCAGCACGGTGCCGTGATCCTCCTTGATGATGGTGTTGATCTTGTCGCTCGCATCGAGCAGGTTCTCCCCGGCGCGCTTGATCACGTCGAGCATCACCACGCTCTTGCCGAATTCGCGGGCGAAGCTCTCGGGCTCCTTGAAGTCGAAGCTGACGTCGGCGATATCGCGCAGTCGCACTTCGCGCTGGCCCTCGTTCTTCACCACGATGTCGCGGATCTGCTCCATGTTCACGAACTCGCCGATCACGCGCACACTGCGTCGCTGGTCCTTGGTGAGGATCTCGCCGCCGCTCATCGTGAGGTTCTCGCTGCGCAGCGCGTTGGCGATGTCGTCGAAGTTGAGCTCGAGCGATTCGATCATCGCGAGGTCCACGCTCACCTTCACCTCACGCTCGGGCACGCCACGGATCTCCACCTTGTTGATCTCGCTCAGGTCCTCGATGCGGTCCTCCAGATGCTTCGCATAGTCGTGCAGCTGCTCCATCGGGTAGTCACCGCTCAGGTTGATGTTCATCACCGGCATCAGCTCGCTGAAGTTCATCTCGAACACGTTCGGTTCGGCGGGCAGGTCGGTGGGGAAGTTGCTGTCGCCGCGCGCCTTGTCCACCGCGTCCTTCACCTTGCGCAACGCCTCGGTGGGGCTCACGCTGTAGTCGAACTTGATGTGGATGGAGCTGAAGTTGGGCACGCTGGTGCTCTTGATCTCGTCCACCCCGGTGATGGTGTTCAGCTCCTTCTCGATCGGCTTGGTGATGAGCTTCTCGATGTCGACCACCGAACTGCTGTTGTACGGGGTGCCGATGAAGACCTCCGGCGTGACCACCTCGGGGAAGCTCACCTTGGGCATCACCAGGTAGGCACGGATGCCCATGATGCAGATGAGGATGGTGAGCACGATCACGGTGGTGCGGTTCTTCACCGCCCAGCTGGTGATGGCGAACTGGCGCTCCGGTCCGTGCAGGTCCTTTTCGATGTCGTTGTGCGAGCTCATGCTTGGATCCATTTCACCGCAACGACGCGACGACGCGACGAATGCGCAACGTTCATTTCAATTCCTTGTGCGAGCAGTGCATCGTCGAAGGGGCGAGCGCATGGCTTCGCGTTCCCGTTGCGTCGATGCGTCGTCGCGGTCATTCTTCAATTGGCCACGCGAACGGTCAGTCCGTCCGTCACGTTCTTGGCGCCTTCGTCCACGATGCGATCGCTGCCTTTCAACGTACCGGCCTTCACCGGCTGGATGCTGAGGCGACCGCGGTATTCGCTCACGCGCTTCACCATCACCTTGCGGGCCATGGCCTCGTTGTCCTTGGTGGGCTCCAGCACATAGAGGTAGTTGTTGCCGCTCACGTCCTGCAGCACGGCGCGGCTCGGCACCACCAGTGCGCTGTCGCTGTGGTGGTCCTGGATGCTGATGTCGCTGAGCAGGTTGGGGCGCATGCTCTCCTCGCCCTTCGGCACACGCACGGTCACCTTGAAGGTGCGATTGGCGGGGTCGATGAACTTGCTCACGTGATCCAGGGTGGCATCGAACTCCTCGTCGAGGCTGGGGAAGTTCACCTTCACGGGTGCGCCGCTCTTGATGGTGGTGAGGTAGCTCTCGGGCACATCGGCCTCCAGCTGCACCCCGCTCAGGTCCACCACGCGCGCCGCCGGCTGCATGGGCGAGGTCATGTCGCCCACGCGCACCATGATGTCGTCCACCGTGCCATCGAAGGGTGCGGTGATGTTGGTGAGGCGCTGCTGCTCGCGCATGGCGGCGAGGCCCGCTTCCGCCTGCTCCTTCTGGCTCTTCGCCTGCAGGTATTGCATCTCGCTGCCGATCTTCTGCTGCCACAGGCGCTCCTGCTTGTCGTAGGCGGTCTTCGCCAGCTCATAGGCGGCTTCGGCCTGCTGGATCTGCTCGGCGGCCAGGTCGTTGTCGATGCTGATGATCAACTGGCCCTGTCGCACCCGATCCCCGGGCTGCACCAGGATCCGGCGCACGCGACCGCCGTTGCTGAAGAGCGCCGCAGCCTTGTCCGCCCGCACGTTGCCATGCACATCCACGTAGTGTGTGAAGGCGCCGGCTTCCACCGGTGCGGCGGTCACCACCGCGAGGTTGCGCCGCACGGTGCTGTCGTTCTCCGCCAGCCAGGTCTCGATGGTCTTGATGCTGTCCGCGTACGCCTTGTACTTGACCTTCAGATCCTCCAGCTTGGCGCGCTGCCGGCCCAGGTCGTCGGTGGGCGTCGTGGCACCACAGGCGGCCAGCAGGGCGGCGATGGTGAGGTAGGTGATCGTGTTCTTCATGGAGAATGTGATGAACGAGGTCAAGGAGGTGTTGGAGGTCAAGGAGGACCGTTGAACCTCGTTCGGGCTAGGTGATGCGTGGTGCATGTTCGTTCACAATTACTTCTTCAGTTCAAGACTTCCGATGAAGCGGAGCAAGGCCGTGCTGAGACCGTTCAGAAGATCGATGGTCGGTCGTACCTCCTTTTCGGTGATGTATCCTTCGTCAACAGCGATCAGTAATTGCGTTTCGATCTCTGCGACCGATCCTCTGGAGTAGGTCAAACCCAACTGGAGATAGCCCACCTTGTTCCGCGCCCAGCCTTCGGCTACATTGGAAGGGACCGACACGGCAGCCCGGCGCAACTGTGAAGTGAGACCGAACATCTCCTCTTTCGGTAATTTCCGGGTCAATGCATAGACCTGCCGCGTCAGCGCCATGCCCTGCGACCAGACCCACAGGTCCTTGTATCCACTCGCCTTCCGGCCACCTGGTTCCGAAACCACGGTGATCTCATCCCCGATCGGGAAGTAGCCCGTGAGGTCCCATGTGTATTGCGGATCGCTCGTCGTGTTCATTGCGGTGCGTGTTCCTGTCTCCCTATCGATGATCCTTTTGCTTCGTTACTTTCTCACTTCCCTCACCTTCTTCACCTCCCTCAATACAGGTCGAGTGCTTTGCGGAGATCGGCGCGGGCCATCAACAGCTCCACCATCCGCTGGATGTAGGTCTGTTGGGCCATGAGGTAGTTGCCCTGTTCCTGCGTCAGCTCAAAGCTGGCGGCCGCACCCTCGGTGAATTTGATGCTCGTGCGGTCGAAGATGCTCCGGGCCAGCGCCAGATTGCGTTCCTCGGTCTTGAAGTTGTCATAGGCCGTACGCGCCTGGCTGCGGCTCTGCTCGGCCATCACCTTCAAGCGTTCGCTGGTGGCCGTGCGGTTCACCTCGGCCTGCTGCAAGGCCAGGCTCGCCTGCTTCACCTTCTGGATGCGGCTGGTGCTGCTGAAGATGGGCACCGTGAGCTTCAACCCCCATAAGGTGGTGGGATAGAACGGATAGGTGCCCCCTGGATCGAAGTCCGGACCGTTCCACACCTGCTGGTGCGAGAGGAAGCCGCCGAGCGATGGCAGGGCCTTGCTGCGCTCATTGCGCCGCTGCAGGTCCGACAGCAGCACGAGGTTCTCGGCCATCTGCTGTTCGATATGGCCCGCCTGATCAAGGGGTGCTTCGGAGAGCGCGGTCTCGGCCGGGTCGTCGATGATCGTGCTCAACCGATCGGTGAGCGTGACCGGAGTGCCCTGTGGCAGACCCAGTGTCAGGTTCAGCATCATGCGCGCCACCTCGGCCTGCTGCTGGAAGCTGCGCTGTAATGTCTTCGCCTGCTCCAGCTGGATGGTGATGCGGTCCACGTCCGTGGCCTCCATGAAGCCGGCGTCCAGCATGGCCTGCACCTCGTTGCGGCTCTTCTCCAGCAGGGGGATCCCCTCGCCCGCCAGCCGCGCCCCTTCCTCTGCGCTCAGCACGCCGAAGTAGGCCTTCGCCGCCTGGTTGCGCGCATCGGCCGCAGCCTTCTCCAGCTCCTGCTGGCTCTGCTCGGCCACCGCCTTCGTGGCCTTCAGACCGATCAGGTAGCTGCCATCGAATATGAGTTGGCTGAGCGTGGCGCCCGCGCTGGCGTTCCACGGCAGCCCGAACTGAGCGGCGATGAAGTCCGGACCCTGTCCCGGCGCGAAGAAGTTCGGGATCAACTGCGTGGGCACATCGATGAAGTTCTGCAGCTGCACCTCGCCGTTGATCTGCGGCAGGCCGATGGCCGTGATCTCCTTCACCTTGGCGCGCGACTTCTCCGCTTCCAGCTGGCTGGCCTGCACGGCGTAGCTCTGGCTGGCGGCCATGTCCAGCGCCTGCTTCAGGCTCAACTGCACCGGCCCCTGCGCGCTCGCCGCAACGAGGAGGATGAAAGCCCATGTGGTGGTGATGCTTCTCATGCGTTCTGGTCTTTCGTCACTTTCTTCTCGAGGTATTCCATGCCCTTCTTGCTGGCGATGCCGCGGATGTGGTAGCGGAACAGTTCCCAGTTGATCTCCGCCATGCTCATGCGCTCGGTCAGCCGACCCAATTCCATGCTCATGGCCTGATCGAAGCGCACCACGTACAGCTTGGCGATGAGCGGCACGTTGATGTTCGCGCGATAGAGCCCTTCGCGCATCCCCTTCTCCATGTTGGCGGCCACCATCGCCACCACCCTCACCTGCTTGCCTTCATCCATGATGCGGCAGGCCTGCGGGTGGTACTTGGCCAGGTCGAAGTAGAGGCTCGGGTGCACCTTGCCGGTCTCGGCGGCGATGAACTGCGCGATGGCGTACATCTCATCGATGGCATTGAGGCCCTGCTGCTGGATGGAGCCGATATGCTCGTGGAAGCGGCAGCTCGTGTGCGTGAAGACCTTGGTCACCAGGTCGTTCTTGTCCTTCACGTACAGGTACAAGGTCTTCTTGCTGATGCCCAGCTCCCTGGCCACATCGTCCATCGTCACGCTGCGGATGCCGTTGGTCCAGAAGATCCGGGCCGCATCCTCCACGATACGCAGGCCACGCTCGTCCAGCGTTTGCTGGGGTTCGGTGGGGTCCAGGACGGGAAGCGCGTCGCTCATCGGGGGCGCAAAACTAGATGACGAACGTCAGTCAGGAAACATTCGACCCCGAAGAATGTTTCCTATGTGATGAGCGGTAACGGGATGGGGATGGGTGGCGGGGAAGGGTCGATCCCTCGCATACCGAAGCCATCCTTTCCTTTGATGACATGGCCTACCAGGATCATTTGACACGCCAGATCGAACAGTTGGGCATGGTGCTACGGCGGCTGCTCAGCGGCCTCACCGGAACAGGTGTGCCGGAACCGGTCCACCGAACCGTGGAGGAAGCGCGACAGGCCGTCGCCATGAGCTTGGACAGTGACCCGGAGGCGCTGTTCGCCCTGCCGCCTGCCGAGCTCGTGCTCCATATCAAGGCCCACCCTGCTTATTCCGAGGCCAACGCGGACCTGCTGGCCGACCTGCTGTTGGCCATGGCCGCCGTTGATCCAAGCAACGCCTCCAAGCTTCGGTCGCAAGCGCTTTCGCTCCTGGAACACCTCAACGCCACCTCTTCCACCTTTGACCTGGAGCGCCATGCCAAGGTGCGGGAACTGCGCATGGCAGGGTGAACCGCCGCCTTCGTTCCTTTGCGGCCCGCAACAGCAGGCCGTCCCATGCAACCCACCCCCATTAAGTCCGTCCTCGACGACATCAGCCTGACCGGCTCGACGCTCACGGTCGCAGGCTGGGTGCGCACCTTCCGCAACGACCGCTTCATCGCCCTCAACGACGGCAGCACCATCCGCAACCTGCAGTGCGTGATCGACCAGGAGAAGGTCGATGCCGACTTGCGCGCACGCTTCACCACCAGCGCCGCCCTGCAGTGCACGGGTCTCATCGTGGAGAGCAAAGGAAGCGGCCAGCGCGTGGAAATGCAGGTGACCGCCGTGGAAGTGCTGGGCGACAGTGATGCGGAGAAGTACCCCATCCAGCCGAAGAAGCACTCGCTCGAGTTCCTGCGCGAGAACGCCCACCTGCGCTTCCGCACGAACACCAACAGCGCCATCTTCCGCATCCGCCACCAGGTGAGCTTCGGCATCCACGAGTACTTCGACGGCCTCGGCTACAACTATTTTCACAGCCCCATCATCACCGCCAGCGATGCCGAGGGGGCGGGTGAGATGTTCCGCGTGAGCACCCTGGACCCGAAGAACCCGCCCCTGAACGAGGACGGATCGGTGAACTGGAAGGAGGACTTCTTCGGTGCGGAATCACGGCTCACCGTAAGCGGTCAGCTGCAGGCCGAACTGGGCGCACTGGCCCTGGGCAAGGTCTACACCTTCGGTCCCACCTTCCGCGCCGAGAACAGCAATACTGCACGCCACCTCGCCGAGTTCTGGATGATCGAACCCGAGGCGGCCTTCATGGACCTCGCGGGCGACATGGACCTCGCCGAAGGCCTGTGCAAGCACCTCATCGCCCGCGTGCTGAAGAACAGCATGGACGATCTGCAGTTCCTGGATGCGCGGCTGAAGGAAGAGGAGGCCCAGAAGCCGAAGGAGCAGCGCAGCGAGTTCGGCCTCATCGACCGGCTGAAGTTCGTGCTGGACAACCCCTTCGCGCGGATCACCTACACCGATGCGATCGAGATCCTGCTGCGCAGCAAGCCGCACCAGAAGAAGCAGTTCCAGTTCCCCGTGGAATGGGGCATCGACCTGCAGAGCGAGCACGAGCGCTACTTAGTGGAGAAACACTTCAAGAAACCGGTGATCGTCACGGGCTACCCGGGGAAGATCAAGGCCTTCTACATGCGCACCAACGCCCCCGGCGATTTCGGCTACAGCGACAAGGGCACCACGGTAGCCGCCATGGACGTGTTATTCCCCGGCATCGGCGAGATCATCGGCGGCAGCCAGCGCGAGGAGCGCCTCGATGTGCTCGAGGCGCGCATGAAAGAGATGCACGTGCCCGCCGAAGAGCTCTGGTGGTACCTCGACACGCGCCGCTTCGGCACCGTGCCGCATGCAGGCTTCGGTATGGGCCTGGAGCGCTTTGTGCTCTTTGTCACCGGCATGGGGAACA
>JAKQEI010000085.1 GCA_029573495.1 Bacteroidota bacterium
TGCAGGACCTGGTCTCGCCCTCCTTCTGCAACGACGCTGGAGGGAAGCCGTTGTCTATGGCATCGGCGTAGCGATCCCCATCGCGGTGATCCAGTCCGTGGTCGACCTGTTCCTCTGGGGCGTGCCCTTCGCCGAGATCACTGAGTACGTGCTGTACAATATGGCCAACACCACCACCTACTTCGATCAACCCTGGTACAACTACCTGCTGCTGTTGCTCGGCATCTACATCCCCTTCTTCAGCGTGGCGGTGTTCTTCGGCTTTTTCCGGGGCACCACACCCCTGCTGCTGTGGCTTCCGGTCCTCCTCTTCCTGGCCATCCATTCGTATTTCCCGAACAAGCAGGAGCGCTTCCTGCTACCCATCGTTCCGTTGTTCTTCATCATCGGCTACACCTCCTGGGAGGCATTCCGGAAGGGCAGCGCGTGGTGGCAGCGACATCGCGGGCTCTGGAAGGGTGTCATGGGCTTCACGCTGGCCATCAACACGGTCGCCCTGCTGCTCCTGTGCTTCAGCTACAGCAAACGGAGCCGGGTTGAATCGATGGCCCTGCTGCGCGATGAACCCGACGTTCGCGGGGTGGTCCTCGAGGACAGCTTCAAGCAGACCGCGCCCCTTCCGCCGATCTACTATAGTGGACACTGGCGAATGAGCGTGGAACCGTGGACCGACCCGACGGCGGACCTGGGTGCCCGCCTTTCGGCCTACCCGGATAGCGCACGACCGAACATCGTGCTCTTCATCGGGGAGGAGGACCTTGCTGATCGCGCCCGAAGGGTGAGCATGGCGATGGGGCGCCTCGAAGTGATCGACCGTGTGGAACCGGGACTGCTGGACCGCCTGGTACACTGGCTGAATCCTGTGAACCGGAACGAAACCATCATCGTGGCTCGTGCGAAGACCTCGGACGGCTCCGCGCGGTCCGGAGCGGGGAAGTAGCTTCGCGACCGAAGCGTCATCGAACCCATGGACCTCTCAACCCTGAACCCTTCGGTCCTGCTGACCAGTGAAGGGATCATCGCCCTGCTCACACTCACGGCTCTGGAGATCGTGCTGGGCATCGACAACATCATCGTCATCAGCATCCTCAGTGGTGAGCTGAAGGGGAAGGAGAACCAGCGGAAAGCGCAGCGACTGGGGCTCGGGCTGGCCATGATCACACGGCTGGCACTGTTGTTCAGCATCAGCTTCATCATGAGCCTGCATGAACCGGCCTTCCACCTCGGCGACCGCCCCGTGAGCGGCCGCGACCTGGTGTTGATCATCGGCGGCCTCTTCCTGATCTGGAAGGCCACGGTGGAGATCCATGCCAAGGTCGAGCATAAGCACGAGAAGGATGGCCCACACCGCAAGGCTTCGAGCTTGATGAGCGTCGTTCTCCAGATCATAGTGATCGACATCGTGTTCAGCCTGGACAGCGTGATCACCGCCGTGGGCATGAGCAATCAGCTGCTGATCATGTCACTGGCCGTCATCATCGCGGTGTTGCTCATGCTCTTCGCCAGCGGCCCCATCGCCGACTTCGTGAACAAGCACGGGACCGTGAAGGTGCTGGCGCTCGCCTTCCTCGTGATGATCGGCGCCGCGTTGATCATGGAGGGCTTCGGCGAACACGTGAACAAGGCCTTCATCTACTTCGCCATGGGCTTCAGCGTACTGGTCGAGTTCCTGAACCTCCGCATGAAGGTGAACGAGGGCCGCCTGATGCAGCATCGCGACGAGGACATCCACCTGGACTAGCGCGAGACGATCACGAACTCCGTGCGGCGGTTCTTCGCCCGCCCTTCCTCGGTGTCGTTGCTGGCCAGCGGCTTCTCCGGACCGTAGCCCTGGTGGGTGAGGCGTGCAGCGGCCACACCATGCCCCTGCAGGTAGTTGCGAACGGTGCTGGCCCGATCCTCACTGAGCAGCTTGTTGTCCGCGGCGTTGCCCCGACTGTCGGTATGGCCCTCGATCCGGATCCGGACGGTGGGGTTCTCCTTCATGAAGTCGATCAACTCATCGAGGATATACTCCGATGACCGCGTGATCTCGGCCGAGTTGGTGGCGTACTTGATGTCGTTGACGCGGTAGCTCCTGCCCACCTCGATCTTCTGCACCTGCATGTCCACCTTGGCCACACCAGCCCTGACGGTATCCTCCGCGGAGAAACTGCGGCTGTCGAAGACGTGGTCCTTCTTCTTCACCGTCATGATCACATCACTGCCCGGCTTCAGCTTCACCACGGTGGCGTACCGACCCGTGTTGTTGTCCACGTTGATCACCTCCACCTTGCGCGTATCCATGTACTCGATCTCCACGGTGGCGTCCTTCACCAGAGCACCCTTCTCATCACGGACTTCGCCCTTCACCACCATGATGTCATCCGGCCGTGCGTCCTTCGGCAGGTCGAAGCCGAAGATGTCCAGGTCCCCAGCGCCTTTGTAGCGGGCACTGGCGAAGTAGGCGGTACGCCCATCCGCGCTCACGACCAGCCCATGTTCGTCCTGGTCGGTGTTGAAGGGATGGCCCAGGTTCTTGGGCTTGGACCAGGTTCCATCGTCGCCCAGCTTGCTGAAGAAGATGTCGTAGCCACCGATGCCGCGATGCCCGCGTGACAGGTCCACGCGACCGCTCTCATCCGATGGGGGTTTGGCGGCGAAGTACAAGGTGCGGCTGTCGCTGTGCATGAAGGGTGCCTTCTCATCACCGGCGGTGTTGATGCCCTTGACCGGTCGGGCGGGAGACCACTCCCCTTTGCCGTCGCGCCTGCTCTCGAAGATGTCGATCCCATCGGTGTTCGGCCGGATGGTGGCGAAATACAGCGTGTTGCCATCAGCGCTCAGCGATGGCTGGCTCTCCCAACCATCGGGTGTATTGATGTTCGGTCCGAGGTTCTCCAGCCCGGCCCACTCGAAGGTCTGCCCGCCTTTGTCGAGGTCGAACTTCGTTTCATAGTGCGAACGGTGGATGTCGCAGTTGCGGTAGCCCTTGGCGTCGGGTGGACCGCAGACGGTGACGAACATCTCCTGGTTGTTCACGCTGATCGTGAGTCCACCGTAACTGTCACCCAGGTTGAACGGGTCCGGAAGTACGCGACCGGCATCGAAGTCCGAACGGATGTCCGCGCGACGGGCCTCGGTCAGTTCCTCCACTTCCCGGGAGACGATGTCCCCTTTCGCACGCACTTGGCTCACCCGGGTGAAGAACAGCAGTTCATTGTCCGGTGACAACATGGGGAGATACTCCTTCGCGGGCGTGCTCACATTGCGCACCAGCGTCGGGTCGAGCGGCACGTTGTGGCGATAGAAGTCCATGTAGAACTGGAGCTCCGGCATCAGCGCCTCCACATCCTGGTACTTCTTGTCATGATCCTTGCTGAGCTTCGAAGGATCCTCGCTCGGGAAGTCACGGAACGCTTTGAAGGCCTTTGCAGCCTCCGCGAACTCATCCTGGGCATAGTGCATCACACCGAGGTGGTAGGGCACCTCGCTGTGGTATTGCGGACATTTCGCCTGAAGCTGCTCGAAGTACTTGATGGACGCCCCGTAGCCCCTGCCCCCTTCCCGGCCGATCCGATAGGCCGAGAGCCCAAGCTGGAACAGGCACTCGGGACATTCGCCGTCCAGCTCCAACGCGGCTTTCAACTTCTGGTGCCGCTCCATGGCATCCTTCGCCTTGCCAGCGTCCTCAAGCAGCTTCACGATCTTCTTGTCCGTAGGCTTCCCGCACGGATCATCAGCCGGTTCATCATCCTGGGCAATGGCGCCCAGGGCGGCGGCGATCAGAAAAAGGGTCGACGCCGACCGACGGATGGACGTGAAGGCCCTGACCGTTCCCCTATGCCTTGTTGGCCCGGGTCGGTCCTTGTTCAATGCGGTCACGAACAGGTTCATCAAGCCGTTACTACTTCACGGTCGTATCAGTGGACTCTGCCTTCGCGATCATGGCATCGCCTTGTTTCCGCGCGGCCTCAACCATCGCATCGGCGCGTTTATCCGCTTCCGCCACGGCTTGCTGCTCCTTCTTGTCCGCCTCCTCCTTGGCCTTCTTCGCCGCCACCTGGGCAGCGGCTTTGGCCAACGGATTCGTCACCTTGGCGACCGCATCATCCGCAGCCTTGTATCCATCCGCCTTGATCCTGGCAGCTTCCTCACGCGCCCTCGCCTTCAGTTCGTCCGCACGCTTCTGCGCATCGGCCACGAGCCTTGCCGCCTCCTCCCTGGCGCGCGCGATGGCCTCTTCCTTCGCCTTGTCGATGCGTTCATTCACCTCCTCCTTCACCTCCGTGACGACCGTCTCCTTCAGGCTCGTGTTGCCACCCGCGAAGACGGGCTTCACGATCGGCTTGTCGATTGTGCCGGTGATCCTCGCGGTGAGGTCGAGTTCGGCAGGCACCTGGAAGTTGGAACCGACGGCACTGTTGGCACGGCCCAGCAGCCCGGCCACCGCTGTTGCGGCACCTGCACCGAACATGTCGCTCGGCACCTTGGCCTTCATGTCGTAATCGATCGCCTGATCGGCGAAGGCCGTGCTGCCCCCCACGTTGGCCTTGATCCGGTCGATCTTCACATCGAAGGGCTCGGTGATCATCTTGCCATCCTCGAACTTGTAGTTGAAGACCACGTCGTTCAAGGTGGTGTTCTCAATGCCCTGCAGCTTCAACGCCTTGGCGACATCGACAAGCGGTTGGAACCCGTCCACCCGAACGCTCTTCGTCCGGAAGGTACCCCGTCCGTTCAACGAGTTCATGTCGGGTTGCATGTGCTGATCCAGGTCGGCCGTCATGCTAAGGTTGGTGCTGAAGCGGCCCTTGCAGGTCTTCGCGATCGGCGCCATCTTCTGGATGGTCTCCATGTACTTCACCGTTTCCTCGATGTCCAGTTCCTTCACATCATAGCGGAAGTCGATGTTCGGCTTGCGGATGTCCTTCGCATCATAGCCACCCGCCATGGTCACACTGCCTCCGAAGAGGTTGAAGAAGACATCCTTCAGGTCCACACGCTTGTCGTGTACGTGCATCCCGCCTTTGGCATTGGTGAGGTGGATGTCGTCGTAGATGACCTCACCCACGGCCATGCCCATGCGGAAGTCGATGTTGCCCGGCACCTCGATCACGCTCATCGCCGTGGTGTCCGCGGTTGCGGTGCTGTCCGTGGTGGAAGCGCTTCCCATCAGCTCGTTCAGATCGAACCGGTTCGCAGAAAGGTCGAAGGTGCCCACCAGCGTGCTGTCCTTCAACCACCATTGCAGGTAGTTGTCCATGCGCCCCTTCGCCTGGATGTCGCTGGTACCCACGTTACCGTCGAAGCTGGTGAGCGCCAGATACCGGGGGCTGAAGTCGAAGTAGAGGCTCTTGATCCCGACAGGAGGAAGTGAGTCGCTCTTGTAGTCCATGCCCAGCAGGATCATGCGGCCATCAGCCTGGAACTTGTCGTACTGGCCGTTCTCCACATCGCTCATGCGCCCCTTCATGCGCACATCGGCGGTGAAGTTGCCCTTCAGGTCCTCCTCCATCGGCACCACCGTCTTCACGCTGGCCAGGTCCAGGTTGGCCTTCAACTCTGCATCCACATCGGGATCGGTCATCGGATGTGCGAGGTGCATGCGTGCCTCAACCGGGTTACCGGCCATCCTCAAGGCGAACCGCTTCAGATCCACCACCATCCGGTCCATGTTGTTCCCTTCCGGGCACGCGATGTTCAGGTCCACATGGATGTCCTCCACACTGCTCGGCAGGTCAGGATACTTGAAGCGGCCATTCTCCACCTTCACGTCCAAGCCGAAGGCCGGTGTGGAATCGTCGTTCATCACTCCCTTCACATAGCCGCTGAATGCCGCCTTGCCGCTCATCTCCACGCCGGTGAGGTCCGTGGCGAACTCCGCGGGGACCAGGGACAGCAGGGTGCCGAAGTCGGTCTTCTTGGTGTTCCAGGTAAGATCCATGTCCATGTCGTCGCCGGGCATGGCGAGCCATCCATCGAGGCCGAGGACGAGCTGATTGATGGCCGCCTCGTTCTCCTTGAAGGTGAACTTCATGTTCGGCATGTCCATCTCCAGGTCCGCCTTGATATCGGCCTTCACGTTCTTCAGGTACTTCACGCCGCCGAAAACCACGTTCGCCGTATCCGCATGGGTCGTGGTGTTGAGGACGAAGAGGTCCTGCGTGAAGTCGCCGTTGCCACGATGGTCCAACCCGAGGAGGTCCATGTAATAATCCAGCGAGGCGTCATCATAGATCAAGGAGCCATCCTCTATCCAGTACTCACGCAACCCGATGTTGAAGGCGCTGGCCGTGTCTGCGGCCTCCTCCGCTGCGGCCGTGCTGTCCGCCTTTGCGATGTCCCAGTTCGCACGGCCGTCCTCCAACACCTTCACATGGATCCGTGGTCGCACCAGACCGATGCGCTTGATATCGATGCGGTCTCGGAAGAGGCTCTTGATATCCACCGTCGCGGTGAAGGAGCCGATCCGCGCCAGGTCGATCCCCTCGAAAGGCGCCACGTTGCTCACCTTCACGTTCTCCACCTCCACGGTGAGGTTCGGGAAGTTCTTGAGGATGGTGAGATCCCACTCCCCCCAATCCACCACCGCGTTCAGGTTCTTGTTCACCTCATTCTTCACCGCCGCCTCGATCCGGTCCTTGAACAGGATGGGGATCAGGATGGCAGCTCCCAGCAGGATCACGATGAGGATGCCGAGACTGATCAGGATGCGTTTGGTCCACTTGGCCATTGGGATGGGGTCGGAAGGTTGTCGGGCACGATCGGTTGAAGCCGTTCGGGGTCACAAAGATCGTTCCGCAACGGGCCCTTGGCCCCTTGGGACGAGCCGGGGATCGTTCACAGCTCCTTGGTGAACAACTCCTCACCCTGAACATGGGCCACCAGGCTGCAACAGGTGGCGTCGCCCGTGACGTTCACCACGGTCCTGCACATGTCAAGCACGCGGTCCACAGGCAGGATGATGGCGATCCAGGCCGGGTCCAAGCCCAGGGAAGTGAGCACGACGAGCAGGGTGATCAGTCCCGCGCTGGGGACAGCGGCCGCACCGATACTGGCCAGGGTGGCTGTACCCACGATGCTCAGCTGTTGCATGAAGGTGAGGTCGACGAGGTGGAACTGCGCCAGGAAGACAACGGCCACCGCCTGGTACAAGCTGGTACCATCCATGTTCACGGTGGCACCGATGGGCAGCACGAAGCCCGCAGTGCCCCGGCTCACTCCCACACGTTCCTCCAGACATTCCATGGTCACGGGAAGCGTGGCGGCGCTGCTGCTGGTGCTGAAAGCGAGCAATTGTGCGGGGGAAATGGCCTTGAAGAAGCGCCTGTACACGTTCCGCCGGAGCACCAGGCTGAGCACAGCCGGATATATCCCGAAGGCGATGACGGCCAGTCCCACCAATACGGTGATCATGTATCCGGCCAGGGACCGGAACAGATCGAGCACCGCCGCGGGGTCATCACCGGCGATGCGGGAGACCACCCCCGCCATCAGCGCGAAGACGAACCAAGGTGCGGCCCGCATCACCATGTCCACCATCTTCATGAAGACCTCGTTGAGCCCGTTGACCAGCTGGATCACTGGCATCACCCGTTCCCGCGGAACCAGGAGGAGCACCACACCGAAGAAGAGCGCGAAGACGATCACCTGCAGCATCAACGCACGGCTGAAGCTCAGGAAGATGTTGCTCGGCACCATGTCCACCAGGAATTGGAGCGGACCCTGGTCGACCACACCGGTCGTCCGCACCGCTTGACCTTCGGCCAGGGCTTCCGGCTCCTGTTGTCGCCGCTTGAGCACCCTGCCCACCACGACCGCGTTGGCGGGGTCACAGCTGAAACAGCGGCCATCCTTCGCTTGTTCCACCCCGGGCGTATCCTTCACCCAGAGCTCATAGGCCACGCGGTTCTCCGCACGTTGCCCGTCTTCCGCCCAGGTGCCGGGCGCGATGGTATTCACCAATAGCAGTCCTATGCTGACCGCGATGACGGTGGTGGCCAAGTAAAGGCCCAGCATGCCCAAACCCATGCGGCCAAGGCGTGTGATGTCATTCAACCCACTGACCCCACTGATGATGCTGAACAGTACGAGGGGTACGGCGATCAGCTTGAGCAGGTTGATGAAGATGTCGCCGAAGGGGGCGATCCAGTCCATGGTGAACCGGCTCCAACCCAGCATGCTGGAGAGGACGGCCCAGCCGACACCGAGGCCGAGACCGATCAGGATGCGCACCGGCAGGGATGGCCGCAGCCCCTTCATAGCCGGGCGGTCCGTTGACGAAGCAGATGATCGACAAGGACCAGGCAGGCCATGGCCTCCACGATGGGTACGGCACGCGGTACAACGCACGGGTCATGGCGGCCCGCGGCCTCCAGCACCACGGCCTTGCCGGCACGATCGACCGTTTCCTGCGCCTTCGCGATGGTGCTCACCGGCTTGAAGGCGACTTCGAAGATGATGTCCTCTCCGTTGCTGATGCCGCCTTGGATACCACCTGCGCGGTTCGTGCTGTTCCCCGCGGGAGTGATGGCATCGTTGTTCTCCGACCCGCGCATGGCGATGCTGTCAAAGCCATTGCCGATCGCGAAGCCCTTCACTGCGTTGATGCTGAGCATGGCCTTGCCCAGATCGGCGTGCAGCTTATCGAAGACCGGATCACCGAGACCAGCGGGTACACCGGTGATCGAACAGGTGATGCGCCCACCGATCGAATCACCATCCGCGCGTACCTCCTCGATCAACTCCGTCATGGGCCGCACGGCCGCCGGATCCGCCGTGCGCACCGCGTTCGACCAGGTCATTGCGAAGTCAAGTTCCGCGAGCCGAACGTTCGAGCGGACCGCTCCCACCTGGCTCACATGGGCGTGGACCTGCACACCTGACCCGTTGAGCACCTGCCTGGCGATGGCCCCGCCGACCACCCGGGCCGCGGTCTCCCGAGCACTGCTGCGACCACCACCACGATGATCGCGCACGCCATACTTATCCTCCCATGTCTTGTCGGCATGACCGGGCCGGTACACCTCCTTCAAGGCGTCGTAATCCCGGCTCCGCGCATCCGCGTTACGGATGACGAAGGCGATCGGGGTTCCCATGGTGATGCCCTCGTAGACGCCGCTCAGGACCTCGAGCCGATCAGGCTCCTTGCGTGCGGTACCCAATGTGGTGCTGCCCGGTCGCCTCCGGTCCAACTCATGCTGGACGGCCTCGAGGTCGATCCGAAGTCCCGCTGGACAGCCGTCAACCACCCCACCGATACCGGCACCATGGCTCTCGCCGAAAGTGGTCAGACGGAACAACTGTCCAATGGAATTCCCGGGCATCCTGGCTTGTTGAGCGGTCAAAGTACGAAAGTAGGATCGTCGGTCCGGGCATGGTCTTTCATGCCGATGCCGTCCAACTACCTTCGGCGGCCTCATGCAGCATCAGCGCCCCAGGAACATGGACCCTTCACCGGTCGAGCACCGGATGATGCCGTGGATCGAAGCTCTGGTCGTGCTGCTCTGCACGATCACGGCCATCTCGCCTCTGCGCGGTGGGATCGACCTCTCTCCGGACTCGGTGAACTTCGTTGTTGCCGCCCAGAATCTGATGGAGCACGGTCATTTCTTCGTATACACGAACTGGCCGTCGCATTCCATCCTGCCCGAGGTGGAGCCCTTCACCGATTTCCCTCCTGGCTATTCGTTGTATCTCATCCCCTTCCTTGCGTGGTTCAGGGAACCCTATCTGGCGTCCGCCTGGGCGCACGCCACAACCATCCTGGCCTTCTTCGGCGCACTGAGCTTCCTGTTCCACGGCTTGCGTTGGCATGTTCTGCTGCGGATGGCTGGTTACCTGACGGTCACCGTGTTCACCACCTACCCTGTCCTGTACGCCCACTATTGGACCGAGCCGCTCTTCATCGCATGCACCCTCGCCGTGGGTGGCTGCATGATCCGGACCTTCCGATCGCACGATCGAAGACCGTGGTACTGGGCGGCAGCGTTCGCGTTCCTGGCGAGCACCTTGAAGATCATCGGTGTGTTCAACCTGGCCTGGTTCGCGATCCCATTGCTTCGCACCCATCATGGACGAACGCAGCGTGCGGTCCTTGCAGTAGCCGCTTGCACTGCTCCGGTCCTGATCTGGTTCGCACGGAACCTGCTCACGTACGGCACCGTCAGCCATTCCCACCTGATGGGCGCACCCGACCTGAACGACACCCTGCTGCGTCCCATCGTGTTCCTCCTGCACGACCTGTTCCGGATCAGCGGGCCCCTCTGGCCATCATACCTCGTGCTGCTGGTCGCGGTGACCTGTTTCGTGCTTCCCCTTCGCCGGATGACCGGGCCCGCGATCGCACGGATCGCCACCGTGCACGGGATGCTTCTCCTGGCCACGTGCGTGCACCTCGGTGGGATCTGGTTGCTTTCCCTTGTCACCTTCTTCAGCATCCTCGACGACCGGCTGCTGTCCCCTTCGATCACGCTCGGAATGATCGCCATCCTGAACGGTATCCACCTGCTCTCACTGGGACAGCGTTGGTGGGTGCGGACGATCCTCTTGTTGATGCCCTTCCTATTCCTGGGTCTGTCGCGACACACAACGCGTCTTTCCTCTCCGTTCCAGATGCGCACCTTCCACGTTCCACCCGAAGCTGCTGCCTGGGAGGACATTCAGGCCAGCGGCATGGTGGACCGCGCGAGCCATTTCTACAGCGACCGGGACTTCCGACACCAGCTCTACGCGAGGATCCCACAACGGATCCTCTGGGACACCACCAACGTGGGCGATGAACAGAGGATCCGCGAACTGCTCCGCACCGGGGATCATCCGTTCTTCGTGATGCACGAGGCTTCCGATGAACTGAAGGCCCTGGAGGCCGGTCTTGCAGGCAGCAGCATCGAACTGGAGCGGACCATCCACCCGGAGGCAGGACTCGTGGTCTACACCATGCCACCTTCCACCCACCGTCAGCAGTGATCGTCTTTCTTTGCCGGTGATGGAACGCCTCCTGATCACCAACGCCAAGGCCCTCGTGGGGGTGCGACCTCAAGGCATGTGCGAAGTTCCGGGTCGCTCCATGGCCGAACTCCCGAGCATTACCGATGCCTGGCTCCTGATCGAGGATGGGCGGATCGGCGCCCTCGGCCCGATGAGCGAACTGCATAGCGGAACCCGGGACCATCAGGTGATCGACGCCAGCGGACGCTACGTGCTTCCGGGCTGGTGTGACCCCCATACCCATACGGTACATGCCGCTTCGCGCGAGGAGGAATTCGTGTACAAGATCAAAGGCATGTCGTACCAGGAGATCGCAGCGCGTGGAGGTGGCATCCTGAACAGCGCGAACACCTTGCGACGGATGAGCGCGGACGAGCTCTTCGAGAAGGCGAAGGCTCGACTGGATCGGATGATGGCGCAGGGCACCGTGGCCGTGGAGATCAAGAGCGGTTATGGACTCAGCCTGGAAAGTGAATTGAAGATGCTTCGCGTGGTGAAGCGCCTGAAGGAAGCGCTGCCGTTACGGGTGAAGGCCACGCTCCTCGCCGCGCATGCATTGCCCGTGGAATTCAAGGACGACCGGAAGGGCTACCTGGACCTTATCGTGAATGAATTGATCCCACAGGTGCACCGTGAGGGCCTGGCCGATCATGTGGACGTCTTCTGCGAGACGAACTACTTCACCGTCGATGAGATGGAACGTGTGCTCGAAGCCGGTGCCGCACATGGCCTGTCGGGCAAGGTGCATGTCAATCAATTCACGAGCATCGGTGGGATCCAAGCTGCGATGAAGTACAACGCGCTAAGCGTTGATCACCTCGAGGTGATGACCGAGGAGGACCTGGACGCACTGACCCGTGCCGGGACGAGAGGTCGGGCACCGATACCGACCCTGCTCCCCTCGTGCTCCTTCTTCCTGCGGATCCCCTATGGGCCTGCGCGGCAACTGATGGACCGCGACCTGCCGGTGGCGTTGGCCACGGACCTCAACCCCGGCACCACGCCCAGCGGCAACATGAACTTCGTGCTCTCCCTGGCGTGCATCCAGGGGCGCATGTTGCCGGAGGAGGCGATCAACGCGATGACCTTGAACAGCGCAGCGGCGATGGATCTTTCGAATGAACTCGGAAGCCTGACCGTGGGCAAGCGGGCCAGTTTGATCATCACGAAGGAGATACCTTCGCTCGCCTATCTGCCGTACGCCTTCGGCGACGATCACATCGACACCGTCCTCATTGATGGAACACCCGTCCGGTCCGGAGCAGTCGTCGGCTGACCAGCCACGCCCGACGTACATCCGTCCTCCTGGCTTGGAGTTCGCCATGGGGGTCGCGCTTTTTGGCGTGGTGATCATGGTCTTCTTCCTGGTCCAGACCAGCGTGTTCATCCGTGGGGTGCTCCGTCATTCGCCCGACCTGACGAGGGACGGGTTCTCCTTCAGCCTGTTGAACGACCCGCGACTGAACGAACGGATGTCCGACCTGATGTTGAACGGTGATCTCATCGCCGAGGTCGCCATTTGGAGCGGCGCCGTATGCACCCTGCTGATCCTCATCACCGTGCGCTGGTGGAAGCGCGGGCACACGGCATCCTTCCTCGGGCTCCGAATGCCGCACTGGAAACAGATCCTGCTCTGGCTCGGTGCGTTCATCCTGTTGGGGCTCGTCATCGAGGTGCTCGCCCACTTCGTGCCAGCCTTCCGCACCGATTTCATGGAACGGGTGATCGCCAGTACCACGAACCTGACCTGGCTGATCCTTGGCGTGGGCATCATCGCTCCGTTGTTCGAGGAGTTCCTCCTGCGCGGGCTGCTCTTCGGCTCCATGCGGCACATGTTCGAGGAACACACCACCGTGGCGCTCACGGCCGGTGTCTTCGCGCTGATGCATATGCAGTACGATGCGGCCGTCATGCTCCTCATCCTCCCCATGGGCGTGGTGCTTGGTTATGCCCGTTCACGCAGTGGATCCCTCCTGGTCCCCATCCTGTTGCACACGGTGAACAACCTGGTGACGGTGCTTTTACCCTGACCGGGTCGCTTCACCTGCGACCAATAGCTTTGCGGCCCCAAGCAAAGCCCATGAACCGCCGTTTGATCGAATGCGTGCCCAACATCAGTGAGGGCCGCGACCGTGCCAGGATCGATGCCATCGCCGCCGTGGTGGAAACCGTTGAGGGCGTCCGCCTGCTGGACGTGGATCCCGGGAAAGCGACGAACCGCACCGTGATCACCTTCGTGGGAGAGCCCGAACCAGTGATCGAAGCGGCCTTCCGGCTGATCAAGAAGGCCCAGGAGCTCATTGACATGCGGCAGCACAAGGGTGAACACCCCCGCTTCGGCGCCACCGATGTCTGTCCGCTCATCCCGATCAGCGGCATCAGCATGGAGGAAACGGCGGAGTATGCGAAGAGGCTCGCTGCGCGGGTGGGATCGGAACTCTCCATTCCGGTATACCAGTATGAGTTCGCCGCCAGTGAGGAGAAGCGCCGCAATCTGGCGAACAATCGAAGTGGTGAGTACGAGGGCCTCGCGAAGAAGCTGAAGGACCCCGCTTGGAAACCCGATCACGGACCTGCGGAATTCACCGGGAGCGTGGCGAAGAGCGGTGCCACGGCCATCGGTGCGCGCAACTTCCTCGTGGCATACAACGTGAACCTCAACACCACCAGCACGCGCCGCGCCAACGCCATCGCCTTCGACATCCGTGAGGCCGGACGCAAGGTGAAACAGCCCGACGGGCAGGAAGTGCAGGTGCCCGGCAGGCTCAAGGCCGTGAAAGGCATCGGCTGGTACATCGAGGAATACGGCATCGCCCAGCTTTCATTGAACCTCACGGACATCACCGTGACGCCCGTACATATTGCGTTCGACGAGGCGTGCAAGGCGGCGGAAGCGCGCGGGATCCGGGTCACCGGCAGCGAACTGGTGGGCCTGATCCCGAAGCAATCCCTGTTGGACGCGGCGGACTTCTTCCTCACCCGCCAGCAGCGCAGCCTGGGGATCAGTGAGCGTGAGAAGATCAAGATCGCCGTGAAGTCGCTGGGGCTGGATGACCTCGGCCCCTTCGACCCGCAGAAGAAGGTGATCGAATACATGCTGGAGGACGCCAGCAGTGAACGCCTCGTGCGCATGGACCTGAAGCAGTTCAGTGAGGAGACCGCGGCAGAGAGTCCGGCACCCGGGGGTGGGTCAGTGGCAGCTTACGTAGGTGCGCTTGGTGTTTCACTTGGAACCATGGTGGCCAACCTTAGTGCGCACAAGCGCGGCTGGGACGATCGATGGGAGGAGTACAGCAAGTGGGCCGTGATCGGTGAGAACCTGCGCAACGACCTGCTCTTCCTGGTGGATGAGGACACGCGCGCATACGACCGCATCATCGCGTGCTACAGCATGCCGAAAGGCTCCGAAGAGGAGAAGGCCGCCCGCAAGGCCGCCATCAACGACGCCACGAAAGGCGCCATCATGACCCCATTGCGCACCATGCAGGTGTGCGTGGAGAGCATGGCACTGATGAAAGCCATGGCCGAGAAAGGGCTGGAAGCGAGCGTGAGCGATGCGGGCGTTGGCGCCCTTTGCGCACGTACCGGGGCCATTGGCGGCTACCTGAACGTGCGGATCAATTGCGCGGGTCTCGATGATGAAGCGTTCAAGGCGGACGTGATCAAGCAGGCCGATCAGCTGAAGGGGAAGGCGGAAGCACTTGAAGCGGAGGTCATGGCATTGACCCTGGCCAAGGTCTGAGGCCCGAATAGGGGGGCTGGTGGTGACCACCTCGGTCCACCACAACACTCCGCCCCGCTTCGGCGTATAATTGACGGACGCACCCGGGTACCACGACCTTGTGGCTGCGTCGCACGGCAGTGACCGCTCGCCAGACATACCGCAGCATCAGCCGGAGGATCCTCTACTTCTTCCCCTTCCAGCTGCTCGTACTGCACCTGAAGAAGAACCACCTGCTCCTCTTCACCTGGCTCCTCCTCTTCGGCTACATCACGGAGAGCATGGGTGTGAAGTACGGTGTACCCTATCTCTTCCTGTACCCGGAGTATTTCGGACAGGTGGGATTCCTGTCCTATGCGATCACCGGTTTCGCCCTGGGCGGTTTCATCACGGCTTTCAACCTGTACAGCTATGCGATGCACGGCTACCGGTTCCCCTTCATCGCCACCCTGGCCCGGCCCTTCCTCAAGTTCAACATCAACAACGCCGTCATCCCGGGCCTGTTCGTGCTCACCTTCCTATGGTGCAGCGGGCGCTTCCAGTACACCAAGGAACTCGTACCGCTTGCGGCGATAATCATCCACCTCACCGGATTCATCTTCGGCATCCTCCTCTTCCTGGCCCTGGCCCTGTTGTACTTCACACGAACCAACACCGATATCATCAAGATGCTCGGGACCGATGCCGAGCACATCAAGCCGGTCGAACCCCTGATGGACATCATCGGTCCGCAGCACGACCTGCCGCCCCAGCGCAAAGTGGAGCAGCGGAAAGCCATGCGGTGGTTGCGCCGCCAGCAGCGCTCGGAAAAGTGGCGCGTGGAGACCTACCTCACACCGCGCCTTCGGATCATGCTGGCCCGGAGCAGCGCCCACTATGACAAGGAATTGCTGCGGGATGTGCTCTGGCAGAACCACATCAATGGGGCCATCTTCGAAGTGGTCCTGGTGCTCACCTTCATCGCCCTTGGCGCCTTCAGCGAGTTCCGCTTCTTCGCGATCCCCGCCGGCGCCAGTGCCTTCCTCCTCCTCACCATGTTCATCATGGTCATCAGCGCCCTCTTCAGCTGGCTGCAAGGTTGGACCGGGACGGTCATCATCGCTGTCATCCTCGGACTGAACCTGTTGAGCCAGCACACCGACTTCCTGTACGACAACCATGCCTATGGGCTGGATTACACGGTGGAACCGGCCACCTACGACAGGGCCACCATCTTCGCGTTGGCGCATGATACCGCCGCGGCCAAGAGTGATGCACGCGCGCTGGTAGGCACCTTGGAACGTTGGAAAGCGGATAATGAAGGCTTACAACCCGACGGGACGAAACCACCGCTGGTGATCGTGAACACCAGTGGCGGTGGGTTGCGGGCCACCTTGTGGACATTGCTCTGCCTGCAGCACGCGGATAGCTTGTTGGGCGGTAACCTGATGGAACGCACGGCCCTCGTCACCGGATCATCGGGCGGGTTGATCGGTGCGGTGTATTACCGCCAGCTGTACCTGGCCCGGCAGGAAGGAATGGACATCGACCCCAACGATCCCGCCATCCTCGACGAGGTCAGCACGGATATGTTGAACCCGCTCGCGTTCAGCTTCGTCACCAACGACATGTTCGTGCGCTACCGAAGCGTGTCGGATGGGGACCTGCACTACACCCTGGACAGGGGTTACACGTTCGAGCGCCGCCTCAACGAGAACACACGCGGCCTGCTCGATGTGCGGCTGAACGACCTGGTGGATCCCGAGCGCGAAGCACGGATCCCGCTCATGGCCATGGCTCCGGCATCCATCAACGATGGACGACGGCTGGTGATCGCCTCCCAGCCCATGGCCTTTCTCACGAACATCGTTCCCGATCGGGAGGTGCGCAACACCGGCCAGCCGGAAGCGATCGAGTTCCAGCGCATGTTCCAAGATCAGGATGCGGGTGAACTGAAGCTGACGAGCGCCCTGCGGATGAACGCTACCTTCCCCTACATCACGCCGCTGGTGACCCTGCCGAGCGAACCGGCGATGCGGGTGATGGATGCCGGCCTGCGCGACAACTATGGCTACCGGATCTCCCTGGCCTTCCTGCACACGTTCCGCGATTGGATCGCAGCCAACACCAGCGGTGTGGTGGTGATCCAGATGCGTGACACGCAGAAAGAACTCGATGTGAAGCCCAGCAATTCATCGCTTCTGAGCCGCGTGTTGGATCCATTGGGAAGCGTGTATGACAACGTGGTGCGCGTGCAGGACCAGGACTACGACTTCATGCTGAACCAGGCCAGCGGCTGGATGGAGGTCCCGATGGAGGTGATCGACATCCAGTTGCGGCATACGGACGACGACCAGATCTCCTTGAGCTGGCACCTCACCGCCCTGGAACGCAGCCGCGTGTTGCGCAGCATCGGTTCAGCTGAGAACCAGGCCGCTTTCGAACGGCTCCAACAGCTCATCGGCGGCAACGGTGCAGCTACACGGATCCTCGCTGGCGGTGATAGCGTACGAGGCCCATCAGCGGATCAGGCTCCACCACGCTGAGCGTCATGCCGTGGTCAAGCAGTATCGTGGCCAGCAGCGAACGGAACCCGAACGCCACCGAACCCGTCGCCAGCACGCGCGTTCGTTGGTCCGGTGCGAAGTAGCGGACCAGTAGTTCGGCAAGCACCTGGAAGCGGCTTTGGATGAGCTCCCGCACATAGGGGTCATCCAGGTGGGGAGCCAGCCAAGCAGTGTAGGACGCCAGTTCACGGGACGGATGCGCCGAACCATGAACCCGGGCCAGGACCTCCTTCACGACCGGACCGGACTCTCCGAACAGCCGCCGATGCATATCCGCAGGGATCCGATGGTGGAACGCATCCTGCAACAAATGGCGTCCGATGTCGGCCCCACTGCCCTCGTCACCGAGAAGATAACCCAGCGAGGGCATGGGCGTGCTCAGCTCCATGCCATCGAAGTAACCGGCATTCATCCCCGTTCCGAGGATGAGCACCAGACCCGGCTCCCCGTCGGCCAGCCCGAGAGCGGCTCCGAGCAGATCGGTGGCGACCTCTACCTGCGCACCCGGCCAGACGCCCGCAATGGCAGTCATCATCCGGGTCCGGCGATCATCCGTACCACACCCGGCACCATAGATGATCACCTGGTGGGCGGTCAACGCAGCTGGATCACCGGCCTCCAACAAGCTCCGCAGATCCTTCGCGAACCGCTCGCCATTGCCACTGAGGGGATTGAAGCCTGGCCAACGCTCTCCTTTGACAGGCCAGATGTGGGTATCTCCCTCATCGGTCAGCACCGCCCACCGGGACGATGAGCCGCCGATCTCGCCGATCACCTGCACCATGTCCGCAAGGTAGCCGTGCGTCAATGTCCCGATACCGGCCGGATCAGGCGCGATCGAACAGGAACTTGTTGGGGCTGATGAAGCCGTTCTTCACGGCATAGAGCACCACGGCGGCCGTGTTGTTCACCCCCAACTTCTGCATGATGTTGCGCCGGTGCGCGATCACTGTGTGGGCACTGAGGTTCAATTCCTCCGCTATCCGGGTGTACGAACGACCTTCGGCGATGAGGGTGATCACCTGGCACTCCCGGTCGCTCAGGGCCACCGGGGCACAGCTGAGCGGTTCCGCAAGGAAGCTCTCCACATCCACGGAGGCCTTCTTCAGCACCTCCAACACCTTCCCACAGAAGAAACGGCTTCCATCCGCCGTGGCGGTCACCGCGTCGATGATCTCCTGTACATCGCAATCCTTCCGGATGTAGCTGGTCACCCCTGCCCGCACCGCGGCCATCAAGGTCGCAGTGGAGGGAGCCGTGGTGATGCTGACGAACTTGGTGGTGCGCGAACGCTTGAGCCCGTCCTTGATCGCCTGGGCACCGAACCCTTCACCCGTGTGATCCATCAGAACGACATGCGGCTTGTGGCGCACGATCATCGCCTGCATGGCCACCGGATCACGCGCCACACCGACCACTTCCACCCGCATGGCTTCGGATAGGATGGTCCGAAGGCCGATCAAGGCCAGTTCACTTCGGTCCGCGAGCAGGGTTCGAACGATCATTCTTCTTTAGAACGATTCTTAACAAGCGCAAATGTACCCACGGATCCGATCGCTCGGAAAAGAGATCATCAACCGATGTGGAAGACGCCTCCTTCGTATGAAAGCTCGGTGTTCGGAAAAACGGGACGTGCTTCCGTCAGCAGGACATCCGCAGACTTGTAGCGCGAACTGAAGTGCCCGAGCAACAAGCGGCCGACAGCGGCATCCCGCGCGATCAGCGCGGCCTGTTCCGCTGTACTATGCATGGTCTCCTTCGCCCTCGCGGCCATCGCCACGGTGAAGGTGGCTTCGTGATAGAGGAGGTCCACACCACGCAGATAGGGGATCAAGGAAGGGGCATAGGCCGTGTCCGAACAATAGGCATAGGCCCTCGGCGGCAACGGTGGAAGGGTCAGTTCCGCGTTCGGAATGAGTTCCGCCTCACCAAGATTCAGGTCCTCCCCGCTCTTCACCGCATTCCGGCGGAACTTCGGGATGCTGTGGACCCGGTCCGGGCGAAGCCGCAAGGGTCCAGGTCGCTCACGGAACACGAAGCCGGTGCAGGGGATCCGATGCAACAGGGCCAGCGTGGTCACCACAACGTGTTCGTCCTCCATCAGCACGACGCCGCTTGCGTGCGGAACGGCCTTCATATGCAAGGGATAGCGCAAGTAGGTGGCCGATGCTCGTAGCTGGACACCGATGATCTCCTGCAATTCCTTCGGACCGTGGATGGTCAATGGCTGCTGCCGGCCCATCAGGTGCATGGAGCTGATCAGCCCCATGAGCCCCAGGAAGTGGTCGCCGTGGAGATGGCTGATGAAGATGTCCGAGATGCGCTGGAAGTTGAAGCCGATGGCACGAAGCCGCTCCTGGGTACCTTCTCCGCAATCGATCAGGTAAGTGCCGCCGCTCACCTGCAGCAATTGGGCCGTGGGATAGCGACCTCGCGCAGGCAATGCGGCACCTGTTCCCAGGGTGGTGACGGTGAATGGGGCGCGGTGATGCATGGTGGGAACGAAGAAGGCCCCGGTCGGGGCCTTCCAATGCGATGCTCAGGAACGGTTCAACGCTGCAGCGCCATGCGCCCGGTGAACGAATCGCCGCCTGACTGGATCTTGTATAGATACACACCGGTCGGAAGGTCCGATCCGTCGAAGGTCAGCTTGTTCGAACCGGCCTTCACCTGAACGGACTGGTCCCAGATCTCTTCGCCCACCATGTTGAAGACCCGCACTCGAGCGATGCCCGCCACACCGGATTGGAACTCGATACTGGTGCGCGCCGAGAAGGGGTTCGGCACGTTGCGCACGCCGCTGAGCCCGGGTGCCACGTTCACGATGCTCGTGCTACCATCCGTGATGACGATCTCATAGCCTCCGAAGGTGATGTCCTGGGAGACCGGGATGGGCACCACGATCTGCACCGTAGACCAGGCACGGACATTGAGTTCCAACGGATAGGATCCCACCGCCGTCGGTGTTCCTTCGATGAGTCCGCAGCCCAACATCTCCGGCAGGTAGGTGCATGAAGCCGGGGTCTGTGAGTTGCAGAGCACCGCAAGACCGGGTGGCAGACCGTTCACCCCGA
This sequence comes from Bacteroidota bacterium, assembly GCA_029573495.1. Taxonomy (GTDB): domain Bacteria; phylum Bacteroidota; class Bacteroidia; order Flavobacteriales_F; family PHOS-HE28; genus PHOS-HE28. Next base: position 20,313 of record JAKQEI010000085.1, read on the forward strand.
GTAGTTGAATGCTATCCAGAGGAAGCGCCGGATACGGGGGATCCGCCGGGATCTGCGACGCATTGCTCGGCACGATGATGTTCAGGGTGTCGCTGTAGAACTGGCTCAGCACACCGGCCCGGAAGTTCTCCGTGGTGTCCGGCCATACGCCGAAAACGCTGTCGGCATAGAGCGGATCCGGCGTGCATTGGGCTGCCGCCCAAGCACCCACCAGGGTGAAAGCGGCGCAGAGTAGGGTTCTCCTCATGGGCTCAGTCCTTGTTCACATCCTTCTCGATCTCCTCCATGTACAGCAGATCCACTGCTTCAGCGGGAGTCGGGGTGATGGAGAGGACGCTCTCCAGCTGCGAGATCTGTACCAACTTCTGCACCGGCTCCTGCAGGCCACAGACCACCAGGGTCCCATTGACGCTCTTGCACAGCCTGTTCGCGACCAACAAGGCGCTCAACCCGCTCGAATCGCAGTAGCGTGTCGTCGTCAGGTCGATGATGACGTTGCGCACACCCGTCTTGTTCAGGTATACCAGCTCACTCTTCAGCTCCGGCGCGCAGGTCGTATCCAACTTGTCGACGTTGCTCGCGACCAGCGTGTAGCGGCCTTTATCCTCGATGGTGAAGTTCATGGTCCTTAGGCTTCCCGCCAAATATAGTCACACCCCGCCACGCCCTATCGACGGCTGTTGCGTCGTAGTTTCAAACACCGGTGCGTGGGATACGCGCCGCCAGCAGGTACAGGACGGCCATGCGGATGGCCACCCCGTTCTCCACCTGGTCCAGGATGATGCTGTTGGCATGGTCGGCCACCTCGCTCGTCACCTCCACCCCCCGATTGATCGGCCCGGGGTGCATGATCACGATCTCCTTGCCCAGCCTTCGGTAGCGTTCGAGATCCAGGCCGTAGCGCATGGCATACTCGCGCAGGCTGGGGAAGTTGGCCACGCCATCGCCGCCCTGCCTTTCCAGCTGGATCCGCAGCATGTTGGCCACATCGCACCACTTCAAGGCCTTGTCGAGGTCGGGTTCAACGCGTACACCAAGTGTGTTGATGTAACGCGGCATCAGCGTCCGGGGACCGCACAGCATCACCTCAGCGCCGAGCTTCTGCAGGCAGAAGATGTTGCTCAGCGCGACGCGGCTATGTAGGATGTCGCCCACGATCAACACCTTCACCCCCTTCACCCTGCCCAGCTTCTCGCGGATGCTGTACGCGTCCAGCAAGGCTTGTGTCGGGTGCTCGTGCGTCCCATCGCCGGCGTTCACGATCCGTGCATCCACATGGCGGCTCAGGAACACACCGGCACCAGGATCGGGGTGGCGCATCACCACCATGTCCACCTTCATGGCCAGGATGTTGTTCACCGTATCCACCAAGGTCTCGCCCTTGCTCACGCTGCTGCCGCTGCTGCTGAAGTTCACCACATCGGCGCTCAGGCGTTTCTCGGCCAGTTCGAAGCTCACACGCGTCCGGGTGCTGCTCTCGAAGAAGAGGTTGGCGATGGTGATGTCCCGCAACGAGGGCACCTTCTTGATCGGTCGGTTGAGGACCTCCTTGAAGCCGTCGGCCGTGCGGAAGATGAGCTCGATGTCATCCGCCGACAGCTCCTTGATCCCGAGCAGGTGCTCGACGCTCAGTTGTTCGCTGGGGACGTGTTCGCTCATCGGTCCGCGGATGTGCCTTGTGCCAGATCGGATGCCGCCTGTCCCTCTTCGCCACCCAGCAGGAGCACGCGGTCCGCGCCATCGCTCTCCTTCCACTCCACGGTCACGCGCTGGTCGCCGATGCTATCCACCCAACGACCGACGTAATCCGGCTGGATGGGTAATTCCCGGTTGAAGCGCCGATCGATGAGGACGAGCAATTGGACCGAAGCGGGACGACCGAAGGCGAGCATGGCATCGAGCCCGGCACGGATGGTGCGTCCGGTGAAGAGCACGTCGTCCACCAGGACCACTTTGCGGTCGTCAAGGGAGAAGTCGAGCTGGGTGATGCTGGGCTGTGGCAGGGAACCGCGGTGCCGGAAGTCGTCGCGGTGGAAGGTGATGTCCAGTTCGCCGTATTGCAGCACTTCCTTGCCGAGGATGACCTTGAGCACCTCGCGCAGGCGGCGTGCCAGCAGGATGCCCCGGGGTTGCAGGCCGATGAGGGCCACGCCGTTCAGGTCGCCATGGTCCTCGATCAGCTGGTAGCACAGCCGGTCCACCGTGAGCCCGAAGGCCTTGCTGGTGAGCAGGGGGACGGAGGACATCGGTGGCGAAGATACCCGGTATGGACCGTACGCTGATCCCTGAGGGCTCAGCTCAGCGTACCGATCGGATGCACCGACCATCAGCCAGGCAAATGACGATAGCTCCGGTCACTGAAGGGGGTAGCTCGAAATACCCGCTGCCATCCACCGGTACACGTTGCAGTTCTTGTCCCAGCACGTTCCTCACCGCAAAAGCAGCACGGCCGTCATGTCCAAGCAGTCGATATCCGCTCCCTTGTCTGACCAAGCGCAACGGGGGCGGGCCGCTGGGAGCCGGTATCCCCGTATCACCGCTGCAGTTGTTTTCGAACGCTGGCGCAACAAACTTGGCCACACCCACGATCGGCTGCCCATCCACCACCGCATCCAGCCCGCAGGCGATGTAGAGCGTATCGTTATAGATGGCCATCCCGGTCACCTCGCTATCTCCGAAGTCCCCACCCACCGAGCACCACTGCACGCCATCCCAAGTGGCGATGCGCGGGGCATATTCATGGCCTGCATACGTGAAACCACCGCACACGAACAACTTGCCATCATGCACCATCAGGTCCTTCACTTTGATGTTCTGGCTTGTCCCTCCGGTCTCATCCTGCAAACCTTCGCCCACCTGGCTCCACGCGCTGCCGTTCCATTTCTGGAGGGCATAGCCCGCATTACCCGCATTCAACGGGATCAGCCCCCCAACGTACAATTCGTCCTGGTACACCGCCAACGGACCTCCACCGCTCAGACCTCCGTAAATGCCTTCAGGTCCTACCGGCTCCCAAGCACCATCCACAAGTTGCATGACATGGCGGTAGGGATTGCCTTCGAAGGCAATGGTTCCGCTGACCACCAAGCGACCCTGGTATCGAACAATATCGATCGGATAGCAACCGGTACAGTTCAGATCACCGATACACTCCCAACCATTCCCCACACGCTTGGCCACGCTTTGGCAGGGCGAGCCATTGATCATGGAGAAAGGTCCGAGCGCGTATAGCGTGTCCTCGATCACCTTGAATTTGCGCACCGGCCAGTTGAAGGACCCGCAGGACTGCCAGACCCCATTCACCAGGCATGCCGCATGAGGCATGTACATGCCATCGACATGGGTGAAGTCACCTCCCAAGAACACCGTATCGTGGAACGTGACCACGCTGTAAGGGACATTGGAAATGGGCACGGAGAGGGACCAACCAGCCTCATCCCGGACAACATAGCGGAACGATTGGCTCAACTGGCCGTAATCCTCTATGTATGCCCCCGTGCTGTACAACCTGCTATGGACCGTATCCACATGAAATCTGGTGATCTCACCAACATGGTCGATGACGATACCAGCATCTGACCAATGCTGACAGTTGGCCACCGAGCATGCGGCAACACCCAGCACGGTGACGAACGACCTCATGGCACCAGGAACTTCAGCCGCGCACCCGAGGACATGACCAAGGTGTACATACCCGGGTTCAATTGCCCAATGCCCAAGACACGCTCACCACCGGGATCCCCATGGTCCTCGATCAGCTGGTAGCACAGCCGGTCCACCGTGAGCCCGAAGGCCTTGCTGGTAAGCAGGGGGACGGAGGACATCGGTGGCGAAGATACCGGCTTGGGTGGAAGTGTCCCGTCCCGTCCGGTCCCCGACAATTCGACCCACTCTTGAACCGCGAAAGGACGGGAATGGACCTTCATGCCGAAGCACCTCCGCATTCGATCACGTTCATTCCCTTTCATTCACGGTCGGACCCCGTTCCAAACCAGCTATTAACGCCGAAGCCCGGTCCACCTTGCGGCGACCGGGCTTCGTTCTGATCAGTGGGATGGCTTACTCGGCGCTGTCCGCGTCCTTGTCGGCTCCCTTGTTCTCCATCTGCTTCTTCAGGTCGCTCAGTACGCTGAGGTCGCCGAGGGTGCTCTTCTCCACCTTCTCGTTGATGCTCTTCACCGAGGCGCTGCTGCCACCCTCTTTGCGGGCGCCACGCTTGGTCGGTGCCGTTTCGATGATCTCCTCGCCTTCTTCGAAGGTGCGGGTGTGGCTCAGCACGATGCGACGCGCTTCACCATTGAACTCCAGCACCACGAAGGGCAGTTTCTCCTCGAGCTCCGCTTTGCTGCCATCGGCCTTCTTCAGGTTCTTGGCGCTCACGGTGCCTTCCACGCCGTAAGGCAGGCTCACCACGAAGTTCTGGCCGGCACGACCGGTGATGGTACCCTCGTGCGTGCTGCCCGGGGTGAACACACCGGCGAACACATCCCACGGGTTCTCCTCCACCTGCTTGTGACCGAGGCTGAGGCGACGGTTCTCCTTGTCCACCTCCAGCACCATCACTTCGATGTCATCACCCACGTTGCAGAACTCGCTGGGGTGCTTGATGCGCTTGGTCCAGCTGAGGTCGCTGATGTGGATGAGGCCATCCACACCCTCCTCCAGCTCGGCGAAGATGCCGAAGTGGGTGAAGTTGCGGACCTTGGCGGTGTGCTTGCTGCGCACCGGGTACTTGAACTCGATCTCGGCCCACGGATCCTGCGTCAGCTGCTTCATGCCAAGGCTCATCTTGCGCTCTTCGCGGTCGATGTTCAGGATCACGCAATCGATCTCCTGGCCTTCCTTCAGGAAGTCCTTCGGGCTGCGCAGGTGCTGGCTCCAGCTCATCTCGCTCACGTGGAGCAGGCCCTCCACACCGGCGGCCACTTCCACGAAGGCACCGTAATCGGTGATCACCATCACCTTGCCTTTCACCTTGTCGCCAGCATTGAGGTCGGCGCTGAGCGCATCCCATGGGTGCGGCTGCAGCTGCTTCAGGCCGAGGGCGATACGCTTCTTCTCGTCGTCGAAGTCGAGGATCACGACGTTGATCTTCTCGTCCAGCTTCACCACCTCCTCCGGATGGCTCACGCGGCCATAGCTGAGGTCGGTGATGTGGATGAGGCCATCGACGCCACCGAGGTCCACGAACACACCGTAGCTGGTGATGTTCTTGACGGTACCCTCGAGCACCTGACCTTTCTCCAGGCCGCCGATGATCTGCTTCTTCTGGGCTTCCAGTTCGGCTTCGATCAGGGCCTTGTGGCTCACCACCACGTTCTTGAACTCCTGGTTGATCTTGACGACCTTGAACTCCATGTTCTTGCCTACGAACTGGTCGTAGTCGCGGATCGGCTTCACGTCGATCTGCGATCCGGGCAGGAAGGCCTCGATGCCGAACACGTCGACGATGAGACCGCCTTTGGTGCGGCACTTCACGTAGCCCGTGATGATCTCGCTGGTCTCCATGGCGTGGTTCACCTTGCCCCAGGCGTTGTGGACGCGCGCGGTCTTGTGGCTCACCACCATCTGGCCACCCTTGTCCTCCTGCTTCTCGATGTACACTTCCACCTGGTCACCGATGGCGAGTTCGGGCTTGTACCGGAACTCACTGATGGGGACCACACCCTCGGACTTGTAACCGATGTTGATCACCACCTCCTTCTTGTTCATGCCGACCACCGTGCCCATGAGCACTTCCTTCTCGGAGATGCTGCTCAGGGTGTGCTCGTACGCCTGCTCCATGCTCACTCGCTCATCGGAGGAGCCGGACTTGCGATCATCCTCGAGGGATGCCCAATCGAAATCGGCGGGCGGTTCGGCGAAGGTGACCTTGTTGTTCTCTACGACTGCCATGCTACTTACCTACTTGTATCCCGGACCAGGGGGTGCCATCCGGGAGGGGTTCTCTTGTTCCCGCCTGCCGCACCCTGTGCAAGCGGTCCCCGGTTTTCGGGGGTGCAAATGTATGGAAAAAGCTGATCCCGTGCGTGTTGCGCGCTCCTGACCGGTCGATCCGACACGGCTCAAGGACGCCCCAGCAGGGTCAGGTGCCCGGACTTGTCCTGCTGCTTCAACCGCCCGTCGTTCAGCCTGTCGCTGTAGCGGACCGTGTAGTAATAAGTCCCGTCTGCCGCCCGTTCGCCCTGGATCCGCCCATCCCAGCCCGTATTCACGTTGGTCGAGCGAAAGACCACCTGCCCCCACCGGTTGCGGATCTCCATCTCGAAATCGGTGGGCTGGCCAACCACCAGTGGCAGGAAGACATCGTTGGCCCCATCGCCGTTCGGGGTGAAGACATTGGGCATGGTGAGTGTGGACACACAGGTGTCCGGCGCGATGAACAAGGAGCCGGTGGCATCGAGGCATGTGGCCGTGGCGGTGACGGAGAAAAGCCCGGCGGTGGAGGCGGTGTAGGTGTTGCCTCCCGCTCCCGTGTTCCATATCAGGTCCACCGGTGCGGGCCAGGGCGGAACCAGACTGGCTTGCAGCACGGCCAGGTCACCCGGGCACAGGGTGGCCGGACCCGTCACGACGACCTCCGGTTCGGGTGGCATGAAGGAGATCACCACGGAATCGGTATGGGTGCAGAGCGGGCGGAAGGCGATATCGTCCAGGGCGAAGTCATTGCCGCTCTGTGCCAGGTTCTGGTTGGTGATGCAGATGGTGGCCGATGAGCTGCTGCCGGCGTTCCACACGGCATAGAACTCGTCCCAATCACAGGTGGTGGCTGACGCGAGGAGCGGTGCCCCAATGGAGACACCGTTCACCGCGAAATCGAGGATGGCCGGGCTCTCCGGGCTGGCCGACATGAGCCAGGCGCTGAAGGCATAGGTGGTGTTCGGCTGCACGGCGATGGTCTGGCACCAGATATCGGCGTTGGGGGTCGCGGAACCGTTCACGACCAACATCTGCCCGTTGCCGCCGGTGTGGTCGCCACAGGACGGGAAGTTGGAATGGAGCAGGGAGATGTCCGTGGAAATGCCGTAGGTCCCTTCCAGGCTGATCGGCCCCCACGTACCACCCGTGCCGATTGCCAGGTCGGTCGTGAAGCCCGTGTTCCCATTGCTGAAGGCCCCGTTGACCACGAGGTCCTGGCCGGGTACGGGGAAGGTGGCGGTACACCAGTAGGTCCCAGGGGTGTCCGCTGTGAGGTATTGGACCTGCCAGCCGTTCTGCCAGGCGATCGAGACGCTCCCCGATGGTCCGGCCAGCAGCACGTTCGCACCATCGCACAGCGTGTGGTCGGGACCCAGACTGAACGCACAACTCTGGGGGCGGGCTAGTAGCGGTAACAAGAACAGGGCGAGCGGGAGCGCGGAACGAAGGATCATGGGCGGTAGGACAATGATACATCGCCCTGCCGAAGCGTTGCCTGGGGACCGGACCATGCCGGCCGCAATGTGCGGCTACCTTTGAAGTCGAGACCATGCGATCGTTCACCATCCCGACCCATTACCGCAGCGAGCTGATCGGCCGCTTGAAGGCCTTCCGCAAGGCGCAGGACCCGAAGAAGAAGGACTTGAGCCCCACCCTGCTCGACCTCGGTGCGGTGCGATTCGTCTTCGCCCGACACTTCGGCTTCTGCTACGGGGTGGAGAACGCGATCGAGATCAGCTATCAGGCGATCGAGCAGAACCCGGGCAAACGGATCTTCCTGCTGAGTCAGATGATCCACAACCCGGAGGTGAACGCCGATCTGGAGAGCCACGGTCTGCGCTTCATCCAGGACACGCATGGGCAGATGCTGATGGATTGGGACGAGCTGACGGCGGAGGACATCGTGATCATACCTGCCTTCGGCACCACCCTGGAAACGGAAGCGCGGTTGAAGGCCATCGGCATTGATCCGCTGAAGCACAACACCACCTGCCCCTTTGTGGAGAAGGTGTGGAAACGCAGCGCCCAGCTCGGCACCCAGGACTACAGCGTGGTGATACATGGCAAGGCGGCGCATGAGGAGACGCGCGCCACCTTCAGTCATACGGCCCAGGGCGCACCGGCGGTGATCATCAAGGACATGGATGAAGCCCAGTTTTTGGGTCGCATCATCCTTGGGGAGGAACCGATCGCGCGATTCATGCAAGTCTTCGGCGAACGCTGTACGGAGGGCTTCGACCCAAGCCGGGATCTGCAACGCATCGGCGTAGTGAACCAGACCACCATGCTCGCCACCGAGACGCAGGCCATCGCCGACCATTTGAAGCAGGTGATGATCCGTAAGTACGGCGATGCCGATCTGAAGGACCACTTCGCGGACACACGCGACACGCTCTGCTACGCCACCAATGACAACCAGGACGCAACGAACGAACTGCTGAAGGCCGAAGCCGATCTGGCGCTGGTGGTGGGCGGCTACAACAGCAGCAACACCAGCCACCTGGTAGAACTGTTGGAGCACAAGTTCCCGACCTACTTCATCAACGGCGAGAAGGAGATCCTGAGCGCAGCGGAGATCGAGCACTTCAACTACCCGGCGCACAAGCTGGTACGGACGGCGAACTGGCTTCCCGCAAAGCGTCCGGTGACGATCATCCTGACGAGCGGTGCCAGCTGCCCGGACACGTTGTTGGACCGGGTGATGCTGAAGGTGCTTTCGATGGTGGAGGGTGTGAAGGATCCGGTGGAGGTGGTGGAGGGGATGATCCAAGCATGAAGCTATCGACTATCACTCTCAGCCTTGCCTCAGCACTATCGGCGCAAGGTCAGAACGGAATGCTCAAGGGTACTGTTCGAGAAGCTGATCGACGTCCGTTAGTGGATGCGACCATTTCCGTTACAACCTTCAACGCTATTGACTCCGTGACATCCAGTACTGACGGATCGTATTCGTTCGAAAACCTAGCGCCTGGCAGTTACTCCATTTCCGTAAGCTGCAATGGCTACATTCAACATCATCTTGCAGGCTTGATCATCAAGCCAGGGATGATCACGTTCTATGACCCAAAGCTTGTACAACTTCGGAAGTCCGTTAGAAAGAAAAGGAGGAAATTCTAGCTCTCACGCCTCCGTCACCACCCCGATCGCCTTCACCACATGCCCCAAGGCCAGATCGAACTGCTCGGCTGAGGTGAGGTGGCTGTTGTCGATCACGAAGGCGTCCGGCGCCTCGATCAGGGGATCGGCTTCGCGCGTGGTGTCGTCCAGGTCGCGGCGCTCGAGGTTGGCCATCACCTCTTCAAGTGTGACGTCCGCACCACGTCCCTTCAATTCCAGATAGCGCCGTTGGGCGCGTACTTCCGTGCTCGCCGTCATGAAGAACTTCACCTCGGCATTGGGGAAGACGACGGTGCCGATGTCGCGACCGTCCATCACCACACCTCCGCCCTGCCCCATCTCCTGCTGCAGCTGTACCAGCTTCGCACGCACCTCGGGTACTGGGCTCACCAGCGTGACGTTGTTGCTCACGTCCATCTCCCGGATGCGGTGCTCCACGTTCCGTCCATCCAGCATGGTGGCACTGCGCTGGGTGACATCATCATGTTTGAAGGCGATGTGGATGTTCGGCAGCACACGCAGCAGGTTCGCCGTGTCGAGCGCATCGTCCGTGATCAGCCCGTTCTCCATCGCATACAAGGCCACGGCCCGGTACATGGCGCCGCTGTCGATGTAGGTGTAATGGAGGTGGTGCGCCAGTTGCTTGGCCAGGGTGCTCTTGCCGCAACTGCTGTACCCGTCGATGGCGATGGTGATGCGCTTCACGTGCCCGATACTGCCGCCAAGGTAGGGCGTGGCAACATGTGGCCATGTGCTCCTGTGCACATGAAATACCTCCGTGGTGCTGGCTCAGCCTTCGGCGCGCTTGAAGTCGGCGAAGCGGACCCCAAGTGAAAGCGTATTGCTGATGCCTGCAAGATGAAGTTGGGAGAAGCCGTAGGCGATCTGGAACTTGCTCACCCGGAGGCCCACCCCGAAGCTCAAGCCCACCGCGCTGGGCTTGTCCGCGATGACCAGTTCCTGTCGGCGGCGGGTATTGTAAGCGATGCGCAGCATGAAGCTCTTGCTCAATAGGATCTCCGCACTCGGCACCAGGTGGAGCAGGGCCTTGTCCACGGTGGTCACCTCGTCCTCGATCACCTCGCCGGTCGTGGGGTCCACCACCACTTGTGCGTTCGGGTCATCGTAGGTGAGGTCCCAGCGCTGCAACTGCTCCATCATCAAGCCCAATCGGAAGGGTGCATGCCTGAACTTGTAGGTGATCCCGAGCTGCACCTGCATCGGCAGCTTCTCCCGTTGATCGGTATACGTGGTCAGTTGTCTGCCGATGTTCCGCACGGCACCGGCGATGGTCAACCCCAACTTCCGCTTGTGGAACACACCGGTCAGATCCACCCCGAACGCCGAGGAACGGTAGCTCTCGAGCGCACTGTTGAGGTACTTGATGTTCGCACCGACGCTGAACAAGGAATCAACCGGGTAGCCCGCACCGACCTGGAAGACCTGTTCCCCGGCCCTGAACTCACCCAGCACCTCCCCCACTTCATCGGTGCGCTGGAAGGAACCGTAATCGAGGTATTGCACCGACGCCGCGAGGGTGATCCGTGAACTGTCCAGGTGATGGGCATAGGCCGCATAGCCGACCTTGATCCCATCGAAGTACGGCAGGAAGCTGAGCGCGATCTGCTGTCCGGTGGCGCTATCCAACAAGGCGGGGTTGTACACCCCCAGGTTCAGGTCCGCGTCCTTCACAGCAATGTAGTTCCCTCCCAACGCAGCAGCCCGCGCCGATGCCGGGATGTCCAGAAGGCGGAATGCCGCCTGACCACCCAATTGGGCGCATAGGGGTGCGGTCAACAAGCTGCTGAGGAGGACGGCGAACGAACGTATCGTAACGGGCATCGGATGGACCTGCGGGAAGGAACGCAAGATAGCGGCCCTTATTATCCCCATCCCGGGCTTCGGGATATCTTTCCAACGATGTCCCACTGTCATCCGCTCGCGCTCATCGCCTCCCTCCTCCTACTCTGTGCGTGCACGACCACGAATGAGGTGGTGGGCCATGGTCCCCTTCAGAAGCGGAAGTATCGACCAGGCTGGCACCTTGACCTGGCGCGGGCGAACAAGGCCGCCCACCCTGACCGGCGGACAAGGCAAGAACTGGATCACATGGAGGCCCGGGTCGTCGTACGCGACCAAAGCATGGACCCGATGATCCAGCAACACACGGTGCCATTCCCTGAGGCAGCTGACGAGCCGCAGGCATCGGCCCTTGCCGCCGGGACGCTGATCATGGCCCCTGCACCCGCTATTACTTCTCCGCATCACGAACGATCCTTGACGGACCCGGTCGGTCCGGATCCATCGGAGGACACCGTTGAAGTGGAAGGACCCAGGTATTGGAACCGGATGGCCATCGTCTCCGGGATCTTCCTCGCGCTTTCGGCTACCGTGGTGCTCGTGGCCGGTGGTGGTGAGATCCTGCTCTATCTGCTGACGTTCGCCTTCATCACCGGGGTGATCGGATTGTTGCTCGCGATCAAGCACAACGAACGCGGCAAGGGCATCGCCATCGCGGGCATTGTCATACCCTTGGTCCTTGTCGCACTGGTGATCGCTGCGCTCGGAGCACTTTCCTGATCAGCTTCCACCCCGGAACAACAACGAGCCATCGCCGTAACTGAGGAAGCGGTAGTCCCCGGCCAGCGCGTGCGCGTAGATCCGGCGCCACTCCGGTCCTACGAAGGCGGCGACCAGCAGCAACAGAGTGCTTTGCGGCTGATGGAAGTTGGTGATCAACGCATCGGCGAACCGGAAGCGATAACCGGGTGCGATCAACAAACGCGTTGTCCCGGCCAGCGGTCGGCCTGTTCGCTCCACCTGTTCGATCACGGCCTCAAGCGCTTCCGAGGCTTCAGGTCCATCGACAGACGCGTCGTACGGATCCCATTGGCCGACCTGCATCACCGGGCCCGCGCGGCCGGCCAGCAGCGCCGTACCATGCCAGTATATGCTCTCGATGGTGCGCAAGGCCGTGGTGCCGACCGGTATGACCGGACCCAGGCTCAATTGCTTCCGAAGAGCGATCAGCGCTTCATGGGGCACCACCACCTGCTCGGTATGCATGGCGTGTCCGTCCATGCGCTCGGCCTTCACCGGCAGGAAGGTGCCCGCTCCGACGTGCAGGGTGAGGCCGGTGGTGCGCATGCCACGTTGACGGATCCGATCAAGCAGACCTTCGCTGAAATGCAGGCTGGCCGTGGGGGCGGCGATGGAGCCATCGTGCGCGGCGAAGACCGTGTTGTAGCGGGCGACATCCGAAGGCATGGCCTCGCGCCGCATGTAGGGCGGCAAGGGAACCGTGCCCACACACCCCAGTGCTTCTACGAAAGGAACGTCCTGATCGAAGGCGAACTCGATCAGATGCTCGCCGTTGCGTTGCTCCACACGGCATGCGCGCAGCGTGGATCCATCCACCTCGGTGGTCAGTTCCTCGCCTTTCCAACGCTTGGCGTTCCCCATCATGCACCACCAGCGCGAAGTGCCCCGATCCAACAAGGCCTGTTCCATTGGACGGCCTCCTTCCGGCTCCAGCACCATGCATTCCAGGAGGGCACCCGTTGCCCGACGGAAGAGGATGCGCGCCCGCACCACCCGCGTCTCGTTCAGCACCAACAGGGCGTTCTTCGGCAGGATGTCCGGCAGTTCGTGGAAATGCCGATCGTCGAAGGTCCCATCGCGAGCGACCAGGAGCCGACTGGCATCCCGTTCCGCAAGCGGCTGACGTGCTATCCGATCCTCCGCCAGGTCGTACGTGAAGTCCTGGATCGAGAGCTCCTTCGGGTGCATGGTCTTCCCTTCGTCCTACCGCTTGACCAAGGTGGCCGTGCGGACCCCCTCATCGGTGCGACACCGAACGGCGTAGATCCCCGATGACCACGATGTGGCGTCCAGGTTCAAGCGCCCGGCAGCGCTGGTCGAATGCGCAAGGATGACACGACCCGCGACATCGAGCACGATCAGCTCGGCACCGTTCGATCCCTCTGGCAGGTCGATCCAGACCGTTCCATCCGTCGGGTTCGGCCAGATGTCGAGATCGCCAACGGAGCGTTCACTGATACCGTTCATCCAAAGCACCTCGCGTACGGCCTGATAGGCGTTCACCTTGCCCATGCCCCATTGTGTGCTGCCTCCGAATGGGATCGCGCCCGTGTAGCTGTCCCGGCGGGCCGTGCGCATCAGCGCCTCTTTCACCATCTGCGGCGTGGCCGTGGGGTTGGCTTCCAGCACCAGCGCAGCGATGCCTGCGACCGCCGGTGAGGCCATGCTCGTGCCGGAGAGGCGCGCGAAGGGATAGGACCGACCTTCGAAGGACACGTTGTAGATCGCGGTGAAGTCCTCATCGGTGTAACTGCTCATGGCCGATCCGATGTTCACACCTGGTGCCGCGATGTCCGGCTTCACGCGCTCATCCAAGGTGGGTCCGATGGAGGAGAACGGAGCGATGGCACCACCGCCGACCTCGCCCGTGAGCGGATGGATGAACTCCGGCCAATAGGCGGCCACGCTGATCAGGCTGCTGGTGCAGGCCGGTTCGCTGATCCCGTAAAGGTTGTCGCCCGCGGTCCACCCAGCGGCCGGTGCGGTGAAGGCCATGCCCCAGTTGCCCACATCGTTGGTCAGTTCGGTGACGTTCCAGAAGTGGACCACGCCGTCCGGTGCCGTCGCCTTCAACGCGACGCGGATGTTGCTGCTCGTATTCTTCGCACGCAGTCGGAAATGGGGCCGACCGTTCAATGGGTGCGCTGCCTCGGTGGTCAGGTTGAAGAAAACCGTGTCATTGCCGACCACGAGCATCGAATCCAGGTAGGCCTGTTGGGTGGCCGTGGAATAGAAGGGTGTCTCGGCCAGCGTCACGTTACCCGTGGACGTGACCATCAAGCCTGCCTCGACCGGATGTCCGGCCTCTCCCCAGATGCTGATGCTCTGCCCCCACATGTTCGGGTTGGCACTGTATGAATAGAACTGGATGCGCGATCGCAACGTGTCGCCGGCGAATTCCTTGCGGATGTGGAAGTCCACATCGCCGTTGTTCCCACCGGAGTTCGCGAAGACAACGCCTTCCTGCACATACTGGTCGATGGCCTGGCTGATCAAGGAGTTCCCGTCCAGGGTTCCGATGTGGTGCAGGCCCCAGCTCATGTTGATCACCAGCCGCTTGTCATCCTGCTCGGCGATCCCCTGCATCCATTCGAAGGCATCGAGCACTGCGGCCGCATCCACCAGGAAGGTGCAGAAGAGGAAGTGCGCATCGATGGCCATGCCACGGTACGGACTGCCTGCGCCACCACCACCCGCGATCCCAGCGACATGCGTGCCGTGCGTGGCGTTGTTGTAGATGTTCGAGGTGTCGGCGCCAGCGGCGATCAGTTCTGCCTGGGTCAGGAGCTCCGTGCCATATCCATAGGTGCCGGGAGCAGGCCCGGCCTGGCGGTAATGGTCCCAGGCGGCGCGCACCCGGTAGGTCGTCATCAAGGTGTCGTAGAAGGTCGGATGCTGGTAGTCGAAGCCCCAATCGGTCACACCGATAAGGACATCGCGGCCGGTGTAGGACTGTGGCAGGCCCCAGCCGTGCTGCACACTATCCACCCGTGTGGCGTAGCGCACACGATCCAGATCGGGCTTCACCTTGCCCGCGAGTTCCGCATAGTCCAATCCGGGAAGTTCGAAGAGCCGATCGAGGTGCGCCGCATCGATCCGGAAGGACTGGATGTGGCCCTTCCGCGCGCCGACCATCACCGCATCATCCGCCCATGCCATCGCATCGGCACCGGCGTGCAGCTTCCCCAGGAAACCGACCATGCAGCGGCCGCGGATGAGGGCCGTTGGGTAATATCCTTCGGTGTTGTGCACGAGTTCCTTCGCATCGGGGAAGCGCTGGGTAAGCCTGCCAAGTGCATCGAGGTCGGCACGCGTGGTGGCTGGCATGCTCACCTGTGCGTTGAGGGCGCAGGCTACGAGTAGGGCAAAGAAGCCAACGGAAAGACGTTTCATCGGAGTCGCTTGGGAGAGCAAGGTACGGGGCGCATGGACCACGCTCCGTCCTCTGAGCGAGAACGACGCCGGGGTCAGGTGAGCAAGCAATGAGCGGCCTTGGGTTCCTGGCGAACCTCATGACCGGTTCCTCCATGGAAGTTCACCGCTCCTCCTCCTATCAAAAGCATGCGCAGTCCTCGAAGGTGCTCGGACCGGATGAATGCGGTCGCGTCCTCACCGAAGTCCATGGTCCCGCTTCCGGATGATGAAGTTGTCCGTCGGGCGATCCTCCTGAACACGACCATTGAAGCTGCGCAGGAAACACGGCAAACGCTCCGATGGTGTCATTGCCAGGAACTCCCGTTCACGACGTGCGTTCAACTCCTCCTTCGTCTCGAACCGGATGCGATCGTCCATGGTCAAGCCACCTTCAAGGCATCGGCCACCTTCTCCTTCAACAGGGCGTGCTTCACCACCTCGATCATCTCGGTGACGTAGGTGAACTTCATGCCCTTGGTATAGCGCACGTCGATGTCCTCGATGTCCTTGCGGTTGTCGGTGCTCAGGATGATCTCCTTGATGCCGGCCCGCTTCGCAGCGAGGATCTTCTCCTTGATCCCACCCACCGGCAGCACACGGCCACGCAGGGTGATCTCGCCCGTCATCGCCACGAACTTGCGCACCTTCTGTTGTGTGAAGGCGCTGGCCAGGCTGGTGAGCATGGTGATGCCCGCGCTCGGCCCATCCTTCGGTGTGGCACCCTCCGGCACGTGAACGTGCACGTTCCAACGCTTGAACACCTCCGGATCCAGACCGATGATGTTGCTGTGCGCCTTCAGGTATTCGAGCGCGATCACAGCACTCTCCTTCATCACGTCGCCCAGATTCCCCGTGAGCGTGAGCTTCCCTTCGCCCTTGGTGATGCTCGTCTCGATGAAGAGGATGTCGCCGCCGGTCGGGGTCCATGCCAGGCCCGTGACCACGCCGGCCACATCATTGCCCTGGTACTTGTCGCGCGCATGGCTCGGACCGTAGATCTTCACCAGATCGGCCTCCGTGATGGTGATGCTGTGCTTCTGCTTCAGTGCGATCTGCTTGGCCCGGTAGCGCACCAATTTGGCGATGCGCTTCTCCAGCGTTCGTACACCACTCTCGTCGGTGTACTGATCGATGATGGCTTCGAGCAGGCCGGGGGCGAGCTTCAGCTGCTTCGGCTTCACGCCGTTCTCCGCGAATTGCTTCGGCAGCAGGTGACGCAGGGCGATCTCGATCTTCTCCTCCTGTGTGTACCCGTTCACCTCGATGATCTCCATCCGATCGCGCAACGCGGGGTGGATGGTGCTGAGCGAGTTGGCCGTGGCCACGAACATCACCCGGCTCAGGTCGTAATCGATGTCCACAAAGTTGTCGTGGAAGGTGCTGTTTTGCTCGGGATCCAGGACCTCGAGCAGCGCACTGGCCGGATCGCCATGGAAGTCCTTGCCCACCTTGTCGATCTCGTCCAGGATGAAGAGCGGGTTGCTCTTGCCGGCCTTCTTCAGGCTCTGGATCAGCCGGCCGGGCATGGCGCCGATGTAGGTCCGGCGGTGGCCGCGGATCTCGCTCTCATCGTGCAGGCCACCCAGGCTCATGCGCACGTACTTCCGACCCAGCGCTTCGGCCATGCTCTTGCCGAGACTCGTCTTGCCCACTCCAGGAGGACCATAGAGCAGGATGATCGGTGCCTTCATGTCCTTCTTCAACTTGAGCACGGCAAGGTGCTCGATGATGCGCTCCTTCACCTTGTCCAGTCCGAAGTGATCGCGATCGAGGATCTTCTGTGCGTTCTTCAGATCGAACTTGTCCTCGCTGTATTCGCCCCAAGGCAGTTCAAGCAGGAGCTGCACATAGTTGTGCTGCACACTGAACTCCGCGCCGGCCGGGTTCATGCGCTGCAACTTGGTCAGTTCCTTGTCGAAGACCTCCCCCACCGACCGGCTCCACTTCTTCTTGGCGGCCTTCATCCGCATCTCCTCGATCTCCTGTTCGATCGGGTTGCCACCCAGTTCGTCCTGGATGGTCTTCATCTGCTGGTGCAGGAAGTACTCGCGCTGCTGCCGGTCCACCTCGGTGCGCACCTTGTTCTGTATCTCGTTCTTCATCTGCAGCAGCTGCAGCTCCTTGGTCAGGTGCGCCAGCAACAGGCTCGCCCGTTCGCGCAGATCGGCCACCTCGAGCATCTTCTGCTTCTCGGCCACCTCCGCGTTCATGTTGCTGCTGATGAAGTTCACCAGGAAGCTCGGGCTGTCGATGTTCTTCAGCGCGAACTGGGCTTCCGTGGGGATGTGCGGGCTATGCTTGATGATGTCCGTGGCCAGGTCCTTCAAGGAGCTCACCAGGGCATGGAAGCTCTTGTCGTCCTTGGCTGGACGGATCTCCTCGAACTCCTTCACCCGGGCTGTGAAGTAGGGTTCCAACTGCGCCATCTCGAGCACCTCGAAGCGCTTCTTGCCCTGGATGATGGCCGTGGTGCTGCCGTCCGGCATGCGCAACATGCGGATGATCGTGGCGATCGTTCCTACACGGTTCAGGTCCTCGGCACGCGGCTCTTCGATCTGGCCGTCCTTCTGGCTCACCACGCCCAGGGTCTTGGTGCCCCGGTACACATCCTGGATCAGGCGGATGCTGCGATCCCGGCCCACGGTGATGGGGATCACCACGCCCGGGAAAAGCACGGTATTGCGCAACGGCAGGATGGGCAGCTCCGGCGGGGTCGTCTCCGCGTTCATCTGTTCCTCGTCCTCGGCCGTGATCAAGGGGATCAATTCGGTCTCGTTCTCGAGGACTTCGGAACTGAACAGGGGATCGGCAGATTGGATGATGTCGCTCATGGACAGCTTGTCAGGTGTAAAGATACCCACGGACCGGGGCCCTTGCGGGGCGCGGTTTTCAACAGCGGGCCGCTTTGCCGGTCAACCTTCGTGCCGCAGGAGAGGAGGATGACAGATGGGCAGTCAGTCCGGGACTCGTTCCTTGATGCACATGGCCTTGGTTGGTAGCGAAGAAGTCGGAAGATGACGGCAGAGGTGAATGGGCGAGGGCGGAGGAAAGGGGTTGAGAGCGGTGAGGGAAGTAAGTGCGAAGGGCGAACGCACAAGGAAGTAGGCCAAAGCAGAAGTGTGAAAGTGGAAGCGTTCGCCTCACACCACACGATGCCGTGCAGGATCGATCAGCGATCGATCGACGCCAGATGCCGCAACACCGCTTCGTCCGGCGCCGAAAGGTGCATGTGCCGGCGCTCCATCACCTTGCGCGCGGTGCCCAGCGCCCGCTCGATGTCGTAGGTCTCGAAGCCGTTGGCGCCGCCCCACGAGAAGCCCGGGATGTGCTTCGGCGGGAAGCCCCCACCAAAGACGTTCGCCGCCACACCCACCACCGTGCCCGTGTTGAACATGGTGTTGATGCCGCTCTTGCTGTGGTCGCCCATGAGCAATCCACAGAACTGAAGGCCGGTATCCACCATCGCCTTCTCCGGACCACCCCACACCTGCACATTCCCGTAGGTGTTCTTGAGGTTGCTCGTGTTCGTGTCCGCACCGAGGTTGCACCATTCCCCCAGCACGCTATTGCCCAGGAAGCCGTCGTGACCTTTGTTGCTGTATCCCAGGATCACGCTGTTGGTGACCTCGCCGCCCACACGGCACTCCGGCCCGAAGGCGGATGGTCCGTAGATCTTCGCTCCCATCTTCACTTGTGCATGATCACCCACCACCACGGGACCACGCAACATGGAACCCTCCATCACCTCCGCGTTCTTTCCGAGGTAGATCGGGCCATTGTTGGTATTGAGGATGCACGCTTCCACCACCGCTCCCTCCTCCAGGAAGATCAGGTTCGGATCTCCGATCACCGTGTTCGTGCCCGGGATGCGCTGGGAACGACGTCCATCGGTGAGCAGCTTGAAGTCATGTGCGATCGCCTGACCGCAATGCTGGAAGAGGTGCCAGGGACGAGAGAAGCGGATCACCTCCCCGCCAAAGGGCACCTGGCGCAGGAAGGCGGGCGGCTGCGCCCAATCCGCCACGGTCGGGTGCGCTTTCCCCTCCGCTCCGAAGGCCAGTGCGCGACCTTCGTTCACGAGCACATCACCCGGACGCAGGTCCATCACGGCTCCTACGAGGTCATCGGTCGGGAAGAGGCTGCCATCCACCTCCCAGCTGGCGGTCTCCTGCGGAAGCGGGAAGGATGCCGCCAGGTAGGCCTCGGTGCGATGGCCCACCGGCAGGCCACTGCGCACGTACCACCCTTCGCTGATCCGCAGGATGCCCGGCCGCAACTGACCCACCGGACGTGTGTACGTCAATGGCAAGAGGTGGCTGTGCAGCCCCGCGTCGGAAAGGATGATGGACATGCTGGCGAAGGTAGCTAGCCGTCAGGCGGCGGGTCCCTCAGATCCCGAACAACCCGGCGATCCAATAGGCGATGCACGCCAGCACCGCGCTCACCGGGATGGTGAGCACCCAGGCCCACAACAACCGGACGGTGACGCCCCAACGCACTGCGCTCAGGCGCTTGGTGGTACCCACACCGATGATGGCACCCGTGATGGTGTGCGTGGTGCTCACCGGGATGCCCATCTGCTCGGTCATGTACAGGGTCATGGCGCCGGCGCTCTCCGCACAGACCCCTTCCAACGGGGTCACCTTGGTGATGCGCGAGCCCATGGTCTTCACGATCTTCCAGCCACCGCTCAAGGTACCCAGACCGATCGCCGTGTAGCAGGCCAGTGGAACCCACGCGGGCATATGATCCAGGCTGTCGCGCTGTCCGCTGGCCACCATCGCCACCATGATGATGCCCATCACCTTCTGGGCATCGTTACCCCCATGGCCTATGCTGAAGGCGGCTGAACTGAGCAGTTGGAGCCGCTTGTACAGGTTCGATGTGCGGAGCGCACTCGGCTGGTTCCGCGTCATGTCCCAGCCATAGGCCACCATGAACACGATGGCGAACAAGGCCATCGCGATGCGCAGATCGTTGTTCTTCAACACGAAGATGCAGGTGATCGCCGTGGCCAGCGCGATGATGGCGAGCCGCAACCAGAGCCGCTGGATCAGGGTGACGAGCGTGATGAAGACGGAAATGATCATCCCCACCATCGGTGCCAGGAAGATGAAGAGTGCGATGATGCCGATCTTCTCCAGGTTGATGCTGCCGATATCGAAGCCCGCACCCGCGAGCGCAGCCCCGGCGAAGCCGCCGATGAGCGTGTGGGACGAACTGCTGGGGATGCCGTACCACCAGGTGAGCAGGTTCCACGTGATGGCGGCGATAAGGCCGGCGAGGACCACCCGCAGGGTGATGAACTCCTCATGCACCGTCTTGGCCACCGTGTTCGCCACATGGTGATCGCTGAAGATGAAGAAGGCCACGAAGTTGAAGGCAGCCGCCCAGATCACCGCCTGCACCGGCGTGAGCACCTTGGTGCTCACGATGGTGGCGATGGAGTTGGCGGCGTCGTGGAATCCGTTGATGTAGTCGAACACCAACGCCAGTACGATGATGACGATGAGCAGCGTCATGCCCTCACGCGTACTTCAGCATGATGGACTCGATCACGTTGCCCACATCCTCGCACTTGTCCGTGGCCAGTTCGAGCGTGGAGTACATGTCGCGCATGCGGATCAGCTGGATCGGATCGGTCTCGGTGGCGAAGAGGCGCTGGATGGCCCGGTCGAAGACCTCGTCGGCCTGGTTCTCCATGCTGTTGATGCGCACGACGAACTCGTTGTTGCCCCCGGTCTTCGCCATCGTCCGCAGACCCTGCACGGCCATCTGAACGATCTGGCAGCCCTCGTGCACGAGCCGCGCCAGCTCCCTGCAGGTCTCATCCGGCTTCTTGATCCCGAAGAGCTCCAGGTTCTTGGCAGCCGCCAGAATGAAATCGGCCACGTCATCCAAGCTGGTCGCCAGTGCATGGATGTCCTCGCGGTCGATCGGGGTGATGAAGTTCCGCGCCAGATCGGTGAAGATCGTGTGCGTCAGGTCGTCGTTCGCATGCTCGGCGATCTCCAGCCGCTCCAGCAGCGCCACTCGTTGCGATCCCTGCTCCGTGGCCATGATGGACAGGAGGTCCTCCGACATCCGCAGCACGTTCGCCGCGCTCGCTTCGAAGTGGAAGAAGAACACGCGGTCCCGCGGCTTGAAGATGCTGAGGAGATTGTCCAGTGCCATGAAGCGCTTTTTTCGCGGGCCAAATGTACCCGGCCGTTGCACAGGCCAATGTAGGGAGAGCAATGCTTAACCCAGACTTAACATTGCATCGGACGTGCCCGTGATCGTTCCATCTTCGTCCATCCAGCCACCACCATGCTCTACGAATTCAACGGATATCGCCCTGTCGTGCACCCTTCCGCCTTCGTCCATCCGCAAGCCGTGGTCACGGGCAATGTGATCATCGGTCGTGACGTGTACATCGGGCCGGGAGCCGCCCTGCGCGGTGATTGGGGCGAGATCGTGATCGATGATGGCTGCAACGTGCAGGAGAACTGCACGGTGCACATGTTCCCCGGTGTCACGGTCCGGTTGGAACAGAACGCGCACATCGGGCATGGAGCGATCATCCACGGCGCCCACGTGGGTCGTGACTGCCTCGTGGGCATGAACGCGGTGCTGATGGACAACGTCGTGCTGGGCGACGGTTGCATCGTGGGCGCACTTTCCTTCCTCCGGGCTGATTCGGTGTGGGCCACGCGCCAGTTGATCGTGGGCAATCCCGCGAAGGTGGTGAAGCCGGTGACCGACGAGATGCTGGCCTGGAAGACCGAGGGAACGAAGCTCTATCAAGCCTTGCCAGCCGAACTGCACGCCACCTTGAAGCCCTGCGAACCCTTGCGGGAGGTACCGACGGACCGGGAACCGATCACCGCGAGATACAAGACCTGGAACGAGACGCGCGGGGAGTGAGGAAGTACGGGTCCTCAACCCGCATCACTCCCGTTCATCCTCATCCAAGTGGAAGGCATGCAGGATGCGATGCAGAAGCGGGGTGAGCATGACGGCGACGGTACCGAGCATGATGATGCCGCTGAACAGGGCGTAGAAGGACGCGAACCATTTGGCCGCGTTGGTGGACAACGGGTCCACGGGGCCCATGCCACCGAGGATCATGCTCGCATTGAGGAAGGCATCGGTGAAGCCAAGGCCGGCGAAGCCCATGTATCCAGCCACGCCGATGGCGAGCGCCACCGACACCAGAGCGATAGCCACCAGCAGGAAACGGACCTGACGGCGCAGGAAATCCCGGCGCGGCAATAATCGACCCCGGTGCGTGCGCATTGAAGTGGGAAGATAGGTGCGGCCCGCCTCACGTCCATCCAGGACCGCCCAGCCATCGAAACCAAAGCAGGCCCGATCCCGTTCAACGGGACCCGCCATGTCCGTCCCAACCCACGTCCTTCCCTCAGTCGGCCTGATCATCCTGGTGGATGACGAGGACGATTGCAACTTCGTGACCAAGCTCGTGCTGAAGAAGGCCGGCTACAAAGGCCGGTTGACCACCTTCACCTCGGCCGACGACGTGCTCGATTACCTGCGCGGCGGTCAGGAGGAACCGGACCTGATGTTCGTGGACATCAACATGCCCAAGCACACCGGGTTCGACCTGCTGGGGATCTGTGAGGAGGAGGGGCTGCTGCCCAACGAACGCACCAGCGTGGTGATGTTCAGCAGCAGCAACCGACCGGCCGACCTGGAAAGGGCCCTCTCCTTCCGCTCCGTGATCGGTTACGTGGAAAAGGCGCTCACCATCGAAAGCTTCGAACGCGTCGTTCAGGACCATCAACGCATCCGCTCTGTCTGACCATATCTCCGTTCTCTCCCGCAATGAAAAAGATCCTGATCATCGAAGATGAGACCATCATCTCCTTCGGCTACCGCCTGCAATTGGAGCGGATGGGCTTCGAGGTGACCGGTACGGCACGCAGCTCCGATGAGGCCGAGGCCCTGCTGGAGCAGGACATGCCCGACCTCATCATCATGGACATCTACCTGAAAGGCACGAAGAACGGCCTTGAACTGGCCCAGGAGATCCATGGCCGGAAGCAGGTGCCCATCCTATTCCTCACGGCCAGCACCAAACCCGAGGTCATCAGCGCCATCCATGCATTGAAGGACTGCCAGTACCTGAGCAAGCCGATCAATGCGGACAGCCTGGAGGACATGCTGCGTCGTTTCGCGCAGGCGGAGAAGGCCTGACCATGAAGGCGAGCGCTGAACAGGCGGACCGACTGCACCGATTCTCGCACGACCTGCGGAACCGGCTGATCGGCCTTCAACAAGTGCTCGAGCGTTTCAAGGAGGAGGTGGGTCCGGAGGAGCGCGACGAACTGCTGCTCTACGGTGAACAACAGTACTTCAAGGCCCTGCGCGAGGTGGAAAAGCTGATGGGCGACCTGGAGGTCGCCCGTGGCATCATCCGCCCGGAACCGCGGCTGCTGGACCTTCCTGCGCTGGTCGTTGAACGGGCGGAACTCCTGCGCTTCCGCTATGAGCGCAAGGATCAGCAGCTGGTGCTTGATCTCGACGAGGTCGAACCCATCACCTCCGACCCGCGCGTGCTCGCCGATCTGATGGACGCACTGCTCTCCAACGCGTCGAAGTTCTCACCGACCGGATCGACCATCGAGGTGCGGCTTCGAGCCCGGAATGATCGCTACATCCTGGAGGTGGAGGACCACGGCGTTGGCCTTTCCCCCGGAGATATCGACCATGTGTTCGATCGTTTCGCCTGGTTGGAAAGCAGACCCACCGCCGGCGAATCCCAGGGACGCGGTACGCTGGCCCGAGCACATGCATGGGCTCTGGCACTCCGCGGTTCCCTCAGCGCAACCAGCCCGGGTGTGGGCCAGGGGTGCATCTTCCGGCTCGAACTCCCGAAGTAGGCGTGCCTCAGTCCGTGGGCTGCATCTCGTAAGCCCGTTTGATCTGCTTGGCCACACGCTGGCCACGGGCGTTCACCGCCACGTTGAACTCCAGCATATCACCCACACGCAGCTCACTGAACTCCGCATCAAGGAGATCGTCCTTGAGGAAGAAGAGATTGTTGTCCGGAAAGCGGATGAAGCCGTAACCGTTCATCAGGCTCATGACCGTACTGCGGTGGCGCGATCCCGGATCAAGGTCCGCAGGCAGGTCCTCCATGTCCCGGATCCGATCATCCCGTGCCACGAAACAGTCCTTGATCAGTTCATCATCATCCTTCAGCCCCTCGTCGATCAGGTCGTGCATGGGCAGCGCATAGGTCACCTCGTTCCAGAGATCGGTACTGGTGCGCGTGTACTGTTGCTCACCGGTCTCCGCATCGGTGAACTCGAAGTCCCAGCCGAGCAGCATGGTCTTGCACCCCAGTGCATGCAGCTTGCGCACCAAGGGCACATGGTCGCCATCCGAGGCCACGAGGACCACCACGTCGTAGCGCTTCAGCATGCATAGCTCATAGGTCTCGAGGGCCATCAGCACATCGATGCCCTTCTCTTTCTTGCGGCCCATCATATCCTTCAGCGGCAGGTAATGGGTCTGCACATTGTTGTACATCAGCACATCGTCGAAGACCCGGTCATGGTACAGCTGGTTGGGCTTCTCATTGGCCTCGCGGGCACTGAACCGGCCGCGGAAGAAGTGGGCATCGATGATGTGGCAGAGGTTGGGCTTGGTGCCTTCCCGCTCGGCCACCATGTGCCTCACATAATCATGCAGCCCGCCGATATGGATACGACGCCTGTGGTCATGCACGTAGTTGTAATAGTTGCTGACGTGGGTATAGTAGCTCCCGTCATAGAACACCCCCACCTTCAAAGCCGGATTGCCCGTATTCGTCATTGGCATGGATCATGGATGAGGGAGCGAAGTTAACCGCGTGACCTCCCTGTCGCCATCTATCTTGCATGCCCGATGCGCGCCTCGCTCGTCCTCCTGAACATCATCGTGGCATGCCTCGGTCGGGTGTCCGCAGGTGCCCAGGCTCCCGCGGCAGTGCTCACCTTCTCCCGTTCGGTGAGCGTTCCGCTCAACGCGGTACAGTTGTTCGATGCCGCCAGTGATGCGTGGACATGGACGTTCGGAAAGGAGCCGGGCGCCAGGGTCCTGAGCTCCGACCGATCGACCGGCATCATGAAAGGGACCGCGCGCCTGAACTTCCGGTCGCAGATGTTGACCGGACGCGAGGAGTCCATGGGCACGGTCAGCTACCAACTGCTGATCCAGATCCAGGCCGGTGAATGCCGCATCACGATCTCGGAGCTCACCCACACGGGGAACAGGAACACACCCCGTGGCGGGATCCATCTGATGCAGTTGATGCGTGCCGATGCCGATGCCGGCCGGACCGAGGGGCTGAGCCGGACCAATGTGGAACGCCTGCATGCCGAGCTGCGCAACGCGGCGACCGAACACCTGACGGGCCTCCTCCAGGCGTTCGAAGCCCGATTGCGCGCAAGCGTGGATCGGTAACCTTGCCGTCGCGCGGCCGTTCAACGGTCCTGCGATGGTCCTGTTCAAGCGGATATCCCTCCGGTCATGGCCGCTGGCCACCGGGGTGCTCGTGTCGGTGTTCATCGTCTACGGGCTCGTCCTCATCTCCCGTTCCAGGCAGCTCCAACAGAAGATCGCCAGGGAGGTGAACCTGCTGAACGAACTGAGCCAGATCGGGGGTGCCATCAACCAATTGGGGCTGACCCATCGGATGGATGTGGGCACCAGACGGTTCGAGTGGCCGCAGGAGCTCGCCAAGGTCCAGACCTCCATCGGAACGCTGAGCCACACCTACGTCGGGGCACCGGGCATGGAAGAGCTGCCGCCGGCCCTTGACGACCTGCTGCACCAGGCCGATTCGCTGCACGCCAATGCCATGGCCCACCAGGGCACCTGGAGCGAGCATCGGCCCAATGAAGTGGTCTTCGACTTCATCCTGCAACGCGCCCAATCGGCGATCGACCGGACGACGCGCAAGGTGCATGAGCATGGCCTCGGCATCCACACCGCCACCCTCTCCGACCGCTGGGACGAGGCCCAACTGCTTCTGGTCGCCGCCTGCCTGCTGGCCATCGTGTTCGCCTGGCTGGTGGGCGTGAGCAACAAGCTCCTGCTGCACAGCCGGCTCCGTTCGGAACAGCTGGATGCCGCACGCCAGAACCTGGAGCGCACCAACCAGGAGCTTCGCGAGACCATGCTGAGCAAGGAGGAGAAGGAGGTGATGCTGAAGGAGATCCACCACCGGGTGAAGAACAACCTGCAGATCGTGAAGAGCCTGATCCGCTTCCAGATGGACCAGGTGAGCGACCCGAAGACCATGGAGCTCTTCAACGAATGCGTGAACCGCGTGAGCGCCATGGCCCTGGTACATGAGCAGACGTACCTGAGCAAGGACCTGGCGAACATCGACGTGAACAGCTACCTCACGCACCTCACCCGCGACCTCTGCTTCGCCTACACCATCAAGACGAAGTTGCAGATGGACATCCGGATCAACGTACCCACCCTCGGTGTGGACACCCTGATCCCGCTCGGCCTGATCATCAATGAGATCATCTCCAATTCCCTGAAGTACGCATTCAAGGGACGTGATGAAGGAACCATCATCGTGCACATCGATGGCGATGAACAGCGCGGATTGCAGATGCGGATCGGTGATGATGGCGTGGGGCTCCCGGACCGCAGCAAATGGGACCGTCCCAACAGCCTCGGCATGGACCTCATACACACGCTGGCCGGCCAACTCGGGACCACCGTGGACCTGGGGCAAGGCCAGGGGACCATCTACGAGCTGACCACTGTGCGCCAGGAACGCCGGAAACGCGCCTGACGACCACGCTCAGAACCGTTCATCACGCCCCCCGCTGGCGTTCGTCCCCTGTCACCCACAGGGGGCTTCTACTTTTGCGGCCAACCCCATCCCCTCTCATTCATGATGACACGCACGATCTTCGCCGCCGGCTGTGCAAGCCTGTTGACCGCCTGTGGCGGCGGCGACCAGGAGCACGGCTCCCGCACGATGAACTACCCCGAGACCCGGAAGGACAGCACCGCGGGCGACTCCCTGCACGGCACCTACGTGGCCGACCCCTACCGCTGGCTGGAGAACGATACGAGCGCCGAGACCGCTGATTGGGTGAAGCGCCAGAACGCGGTGACCCAGGAGCATCTCGCCTCCATCCCCTTCCGCAAGGACGTGGCCAAGCGCTTCGAACAGATGTACGACTTCCCCAAGCTGGGTGGCCCGATGCGTGTGGGACAGCTCTATTTCATCTGGAAGAACAGCGGCCTGCAGAACCAGAGCGTGATATACGTTCGCAAGGGGCTCGAAGGCGCTGATGAGGTCTTCATCGACCCGAACGCGATCGACCCCAAGGGCACCACCACCTTCAGTCCGCTGGGCGCAAGCACGGACCACCGCTACCTGGCCATGGGCGTGAACCGCGCCGGTAGCGACTGGCAGGACATCATCGTGTACGACCTGACCACCATGAAGCAGACCAGCGACGAGCTGAAGTGGGCCAAGTTCAGCGGTGCCGCCTGGTACAAGGACGGCTTCTTCTACAGCCGTTACCCGACGCCGGCGAAGGGAACGGAGCTGAGCGGGGCGGCCAAGTTCCAGAAGGTGTACTACCACAAACTGGGCGATCCGCAGGAGAAGGACATGCTGGTCTGGGAGAACAAGGAGAACGGCGATCTCTATGTGGGCGTGGGTGTGACGGAAGGCGAGGAATTCGCCACCCTTTACGTAAGCACCGGTACCGACGGCTTCGAACAGTACTACCATGACCTCCGCAGCGGCGGCATGCCCACGCCTTCCACCAAGTGGACGGCCCTGCAGACCGGCTTCGCGCACAAGACGAGCATCGTGGCCTACGAGCCGAAGAGCGACAAGCTGCTGGTGATGACCGACGTGGATGCCCCACGGTACCGTCTGGTGGCCGTGGATCCGAAGAAGCCTGCTCAGGAGGCCTGGCAGGACGTCATCCCGCAAAAGGAAGAACTGCTGCAGAGCGTGAGCACCGGCGGCGGGCTCCTCTTCGCGGACTATCTGAAGGACGCCACCACACGCATCCACCGTTGCAACACCGATGGCTCGGACATGCGTGAGATCCAACTACCCGATCTGGGCAGCGCAGGCGGATTCGGTGGCGAGCGCGGCGACACTTTCAGCTTCTACAGCTTCTCCTCCTTCACCGATCCGGGCACCATCTACACCTACGACTACGCCACGGACAAGAGCGAGGTGTTCTACCGGCCCGAGCTCACCTTCGATCCCTCGGCCTACGAGACGGAGCAGGTCTTCTACCCGAGCAAGGACGGGACGAAGATCCCGATGTTCATCGTGCACAAGAAGGGCCTTGAGCGCAACGGGAAGAACCCCACGATGCTCTATGCCTATGGCGGATTCAACATCAGCCTCTCCCCCTACTTCAGCACCAGCCGCATGTTGATGCTGGAGCAGGGCGGCGTGTATGCGCAACCGAGCCTGCGCGGCGGTGGTGAATATGGCGAGGACTGGCACAAGGCAGGCATGAAGGCGAACAAGCAGAACGTGTTCGACGACTTCATCGCAGCGGCCGAATACCTGATCGCCATGAAGTGGACGGACAGCGAACACCTCGCGATCAACGGGGGCAGCAACGGTGGCCTGCTGGTGGGTGCGGTGATGACGCAACGACCCGAGTTGTTCCAGGTGGCCTTCCCCGAGGTGGGCGTGCTGGACATGCTGCGTTACCAGAAGTTCACCGCCGGTTTCGGATGGGTGCCGGAGTACGGCAACGCCGACAACAGCAAGGAGGAATTCGACTACCTCTACAAGTACTCCCCCCTCCATAACACGAAGCCCGCGAAGTACCCGGCCACCATGGTGATGACCGCGGACCATGATGACCGTGTGGTCCCTGCGCACAGCTTCAAGTTCATCAGTGCCCTGCAACAGGCTCAGCAGGGCGACGCGCCGGTGCTGATCCGGGTGGAGACCGATGCCGGCCATGGCGCTGGCAAGCCCACGAGCAAGATCATCGAGGAAGTGGCGGACAAGTACGCCTTCTTCTTCCAGCATACGGGGGTTACCCCGCAATTCGGGATGAAAGAAGCGATGAAACACTGAGCTGAAGAGCATCGCACGGCGCCCCGGTCCTCCTGGCCGGGGCGCCGTCATTTCCAGCATGGCCGATCGGTGAAGGAAGCCGTGCAGCAGCGAACTTCGCAGCGCGATGGAGTTCGAACTACGACCTTTCAGACCGGATGACCTGGCAGGTCTCGTACGCCATGCGAGCCATCCGACCGTGGCGGCCAACCTCACGGACTCCTTCCCCAACCCTTTCACCGAGGAAGCCGGTCGCGCCTTCATCGAAATGGCCATCAAGGGCGAGGCGCTGCGCCGATGCATCGCGGTGGACGGGGAATGCGCGGGTGCCATCGGCCTTCACCCCAAGCAGGACCTCTGGCGGAACAACCTGGAACTCGGGTATTGGCTCGCCGTACCTTTTCGTGGCCGTGGCCTCATGGTACGAGCGATCCACCAGATGGTGACGCTCGGCTTCGAGACCTTTCCCGCGATCACACGCATCTATGCGACACCGTTCGGCAGCAACATCGCTTCGCAACGCACCCTGGAGAAGGCCGGCTTCGTCCTGGAGGCGACCTTGCGCGGGACCTTGATCAAGAACGGCGTGGTCCAGGATGAATTGATCTATGCGGTCCGTCGCAATGCGGTGTGAATGCCGCATCTTCGCATCACCGGGGCTGTAGCTCAGCTGGCCAGAGCGCGTCGTTCGCAATGACGAGGTCGTGGGTTCGACTCCCATCAGCTCCACGAACAGGGAGGTCCGTTCAGCGCAGGGTGTCTATGATGAGCTGACCCGGCTTGTCGAACTTGGTATCGATCCAGCGTTGGAGGCGAGCGATCCGCGTTGAATCGGGGTATTGATCGAAGCGTGCCGAGACGAGCTGCGGCAGGCTGTCCGCCCGGCCCGGCACCTCCATCACCACCAGCCATTGGATCCCGGGATCGACGGCTTGCGCCTCCCGCTGCAACAAACTGCGGAACGCGTCCTTGCGGATCAGGCTGTCCTGCAGTGCGGCCAACTTGCCCATCATCCGGCGTTGCTCATCGAGCTGTTGTTGCGCACCCGGATCCTCCTCCTTGCCGAGCAAGAGCCCTGTGCGTACCTGGAGCTCGGCCTCATCGATGTCATAGAGCTTGAGGCGATCGCGGAGATGGGCCTCCTGTTCGGTCGTCGGTCCCTCACCCATGTACGTGAGCGTGATGGTGCGGGACGGCGCGTCCACCGAACGCTCCACCAGGAAGTTCCCGGGAAGGGTGCATTCCGCCGTGATGAAACGCTGCGCCCGCTGGGAGAAGGCGCTCTGCTCCACCAGGCGCCAGGCCAGGTAGATGCTCGGGAGCACGGTGATCAGGACGACCAGCGTGACATAGCGGCGCATGCGCCGGGTGAAGTCCTCATCCGCATAACTGTGCAGGGGATAGCGCAGCCAGCGCACGGTGGCGAAGGTGGCCAGCGCGATGAAGACGGAATTGATGAGGAACAGGTAAAAGGCACCGAAGAAGTAGGCCCAGTTCGCATGCGCCAGACCATAACCCGCCGTGCAAAGTGGCGGCATGAGCGCGGTGGCGATGGCCACACCTGGCACCACGTTGCCTCTGTCCTTGCTGGCCGCGGCGATGATGCCGGCGAAGCCACCGCTCGCGGCGATGAGCACGTCCCAGATGGTCGGCGTGGTGCGCGCGAGGATCTCCGAATGCGCCTCCTCCAGCGGTGTAAGCAGGAAGTACAACGTACTTGTGATCACGCTGGCCCCGGCGGCGAACGCGAGGTTCTTCACCGCACGCCTGACGAGGTCCAGGTTCATCACGCCCAGGCCGGCACCGAGACCAACGATGGGGCCCATGAGCGGTGATATAAGCATGGCACCGATGACCACGGCGGCCGAATTGACGTTGAGACCCACCGAGGCGATGATGATGGCGAAGACCAGGATCATCAGGTTCGTTCCCCTGAACTCGACATTGCGTGCAATGGCCTCGAGCGCGGTCCTGGGATCCTCGGCGTTGTCGCCAAGGCGGAAGAAAGTGAGCAGGCGAAGCAGGTTCATGGGTGCTGGTCCCGCGTGAAGATAGCGTTGTGACGCAGGTGTTGGTCGTGGTCACTATCAACGGGTAGGCCGTGCCGCATGGCTAAATTGCTGCACGTTCCGCACCGGCCCATCCGCATGCATGTGGATGAGGGTGCGACCATCCGCTTACCCTGATGCGAACCGACACGCACGTTCATCCCAGAAAGCTCGGCCAGCTCCCGGCCACCGCGATCTGCGGCAACGACATCACCAGCAGCTGCCTTTACGTGAGCGCGCTCACCATCGGCTATGCCGGTCCCTGGGCCTTCGTCGCGCTGCTGATGGTGGCCGGTGTGCTCTTCCTCTACCGGCGGATCTATGGTGAGGTGG
>JAKQEI010000086.1 GCA_029573495.1 Bacteroidota bacterium
GCTGAGCGATAAGGACTACGAGGACCGCGTGATCGAGCTCATGAAGCAACGTGACGCCGAATTCGAGCAGATCCTTTCCCCAGAGCAATTCATGAAGTTGACCAACATCCGGGAGGAACTCGGGGACCGCAACGCATCCCCTGGCATGAAGAAATAAGGGCGATGCCCAGAACGGGTCGCACCGAGAACACCCGCCACTTCGGCGGGTGTTCGCTTTTTTGGGGATGATCCACATCAGCCGGAACGGAGGAGAGGCGGCTACATTTGGCGCACTCCATCCCCGACCCATGGCCGACGTCTACTACCCCGATTACCTGCAACTGGACAAGATCCTGGGCGCCCAGGCCCCGGAGAGCGACAAGCACGGGGTGGCCGCGCACGATGAGATGCTCTTCATCGTGATCCACCAGGCCTACGAACTCTGGTTCAAGCAGATCCTGCACGAGGTGGGCAGCGTGATGGCCATGTTCAGCGACCACCATGTGGACGACAACGGTGGAGAGCTCAACATCGCCGTGCACCGGCTTCAACGCGTGAAGACCATCCTGGGCGTACTCGTTCACCAGATGGATATCATGGAGACGATGACGCCGTTGGACTTCCTCGACTTCCGCGATCTGTTGCGCCCCGCCAGCGGTTTCCAGAGCATGCAGTTCAAGATCCTGGAGGCGCGGCTAGGCCTGCGGATGGAGGCGCGGCATGGCAAACAGTATTATACCAGCCAGCTGCGTCCGGATCACAAGGCGGAGATCGAAGCGCTGGAGCAGCAGCCCACGCTCTTGGAACTGGTGAACGCCTGGCTCGAGCGCATGCCCTTCCTGGACAAGCGCTACTGGCCCGAGGGTGAGAGGAGCTTCTTCGAAAGACTGGAAGAACTCTACACCGCCGGATTGGTAAAGGGCGAGGAAGGCAACGCGGCGCTTTGGCGCACTCTCTTCGTGGACGGCGACCCGAACCGCAAGCTGAGCCCGGCGGCCTGTCGCAGCGCGCTCTTTATCATGCTCTACCGCGACGAGCCCATCTTCCAGCAGGCGTTCCGTTTCCTGGAGGCCTTGTTGGACATTGATGAAGGGATGGCTGCGTGGCGCGGGCGGCACATCAACATGGTACACCGGATGATCGGCCTGCGCGTGGGCACGGGCGGCAGCACAGGCAAGGCCTACCTCAAGGGCGCCATGGACAGCCACTACATCTTCAGCGAGATCGCCGACCTGAGCAGCTTCCTGTTCGAGCGGCGCAAGTTGCCCGCCTTGCCGAAAGCACTGCGGAGCGCGTTGGGGTTCGGGGGGTAGCTCACAACTCGAACCGCTGCCCCCGCTTCGGTATCGTGATGTGCTTGAAGCCTTTCTCCGTTAGCAGGTCGCGCAAGCCCTCCAGGCTCTGCTCCACACCGTGCACCAGATAGGTCCGACGCACCTTATCGGGCTGCTGGCAGGATAGGTAGCGCACCAGCTCCCCGCGATCGGCGTGGGCGCTGTAGAAGTCCATGCGCAGGATGCGGGCCTTCACCGGGATCCGATCGCCGAATATGCTCACCTCCTCCGCCCCGCGTAGCAACTGGTCGCCCAAGGTCCCGGGCGCGCAGAAGCCCACCAC
>JAKQEI010000091.1 GCA_029573495.1 Bacteroidota bacterium
GAAAGGGCCTGGGGTGCTATAAGCTCCACGCCATACCACGTTCACACTGGCTCGGCTTGTTCACTTCCCTGTCGTGCATGGCGCGCGATGCAGCGCAGCGCTAACCCGCCAGCGAGAACAATGTAGTGGGTGAAAGGCACAGGACCAAATGCGAAGCAAGGAACGGTGATGAGCGGAGAATGGCGGGCAAGGACCTCTACAAATGGCGTGTTTCCGGAGGTCCTGGTTCGAGGGCAAGAGGGATCGAACCATGCATCAGCGGCCCACCAGGCTTTCGGTCCTACCCTGTTGATACCTCCTGCCCACTCCAAGTCCACCGCCTCATCGAGGACTCTAGCTTTGCCGCCCACCAAGCAACCCCATGGCAAAGAAGAACAGCCCGAAGAAGAGCGCCGGCAAGTCCATCCTCACGAAGGAGTCGCTGGCCTTCATGGAACGCTACCTCAACAACCCCTCGCCCACCGGTTTCGAGAGCGCCGGCCAGCAGCTGTGGCTGGACTATGTGCGGCCCTATGTGGACAACTACATGGTGGACCCCTACGGCACCACGGTGGGTGTGGTGAACCCGGAGGCCAAGTACAAGGTGGTGATCGAGGCGCATGCCGATGAGATCAGCTGGTTCGTCCACTACATCACGAAGGAGGGCTTCATCTACGTGCGGCGCAACGGCGGCAGCGACCACATCATAGCCCCCAGCAAGCGCGTGAACATCCACACGGACAAGGGCATCGTGAAGGCGGTGTTCGGCTGGCCGGCGATCCACGTGCGCAATGGCAAGAGCGAGGTGACGCCCTCGTTGGACAACATCTTCCTGGATTGCGGCTGCAACAGCAAGGACGAGGTGGAGAAGCTGGGGGTGCACGTGGGCTGCGTGATCACCTTCGAGGATGAGTTCATGGTGCTGAACGGGCGCAACTTCACGGGCCGCGCGCTGGACAACCGCATGGGCGGCTTCATGATCGCGGAGGTGGCGCGCCTGCTGAAGGAGGGCCGCACCAAGTTGCCCTTTGGCCTCTACATCACGAACAGCGTGCAGGAGGAAGTGGGCCTGCGCGGTGCGGAGATGATCGTGGAGCGCATCAAACCCGACCTGGCGATCGTGACGGACGTGACGCACGACACGCAGACGCCGATGATGAACAAGATCCAGAACGGCGACATCGCCTGCGGCAGCGGCCCGGTGCTTAGCTACGCGCCGGCGGTGCACAACAACCTGCTGAAGCACATCGTGACGACCGCGCAGAAGGAGAAGATCCCCTTCCAGCGCATGGCGGCGAGCCGCGCCACGGGCACGGATACCGATGCCTTCGCCTACGGTGCGGCCGGGGTGCCCAGCGCCCTGATCAGTTTGCCGCTGCGCTACATGCACACCACGGTGGAGACGGTGCACCGCGACGATGTGGAGAACGTGATCAAATTGATCCTGGCCTCGGTGAAGGGCTTGAAGGCTGGCGCGGACATGCGCTACTTCAAGTAAGCGCACTTCCATGAAGTGGGCCTTGAGCGACACCACGCAGGACGGCATCCGCTTCCTGGTGGTGGGTGCGGGCAGCTTGCTGCTGCTGCGGCTGGGCTACCTGGGCATAGGCCACCAGCTGGCGGGTGCGGAAGATGCGCTGGCACAGACATGCAGGCCTTTCCAACAGGGATACTGGCTGAGCGATACGCACAGCGTGGCCCACACGGATGGCGGTGGCGTGGGCGCTCGGCTGGCCCTGGCGGTGGTGGTGGCGGTGGCGATGGCCTTGGGCGCCGGGCTGGTGGTGTACCTATTGGGGCGGGCCGTCGGACGCACTTCGGCGGCGGCGGTGCGCACCATGCGGGTGGTCCTGGTGGTGACCCTGGCCTGGTGGCTCTATGCGGCGCTGGCCGTGCCACGCAAGAGCACGCGGTTCACGGAGGGGGGCATCGAGCGCACGGTGCGTATGCGCGCGATCGGCGAGCTGCCGTGGCCGTGGGGGGCGGAGCGGTACACCATCCCTTGGAACCAAGTGCCTGCGGTCGATACCCATGTCCTGGATGACCGGGCCACGGTTGCGGTGCAGCATGGCTCGTACCACTTCACCCTGGCGACGGGGAGCAAGGAGGAAGCTGCGGCCTTGGTAGGTGAGCTGAGGAAATACGTGGAACGCTGATGACGCGGATGGGGCTGATGAGCGCAGATGAACTCGAACCCGATCAGTGCGACCCCCGTCGAAGTCAGCGGTATCAGCATTCCATTCGCCTTGTATGATCATGCAAGCGCGTCTGCTCACCGCT
>JAKQEI010000092.1 GCA_029573495.1 Bacteroidota bacterium
AGCACCGGCTGTCCGCTAAACAGGCTACCTTGGCTCATGTGTTCGGCTCTTGGCGTCAGACACCATGAACCTACACACCGAAGGGGGCTCACGCCCCCTTCAACTTTTACACACCTTCACACTTTACCCGGACACCACTGACTGTCGTATAGAACGATTGAGTCTCTAGTGATTCTCACAGATGCCGCCTCGAACTCTGTCGGGTCAAGGACCAACCAGGTCCCGCGAACATCGGCGAACGCATCTGGGGACGCTGCCGCCTGAGTTCTGATAGAGTCGGCAAACATGTCCGAAGCGATGGAGCTGCTCGACTGGTCATCAACCGCATGACCACATGCAGCTACCACAAGCGCAGGCCAGACTAAGGGAAGACGCATAAGCTTACTCTGAGGGCGTTTCGCTTCTGGTGCTCTCGAATAAATCCCAGTCCACCTTTTCAGAAGCTTTGGACATCTGACGAGAGTAGTACCGCTTAGACCGATCTGACCCAGCTGCATCGTACTGAAGTTGCGCTTTGCGATAGTCCATGTAGTTCAGTTCGTTATCGATTATTGCACGCAAACCTGTTCGCTGTTCCGAATCGAGGTTTTTCCACGCGGTAGTTTTCGTCAGGCCAACCCAACTCATCGCATCGTACCATTCAGAAGAATGCACGTTGCCCTGCGCCTTGTCAAACTCTTGCATACCGCTGATTAGTTCGCCACGATTAAACCTCCGCAGGGTCTCCCGAAGGGGACCCTGCGGCCCAACACCGCAACTCCGATCCCACGCGATCTGCCTGCCCATCACCACCAAGGTACGGCTTTCGCATACCCGCCAACGCAGAACGGCGACCCGCAGGTCGCCGTTCCAGTTCGTTCTCCTGCGCTCAGCTCTTCTTCACCGGCGCCATGTTCTTCTTCGGGGTGGTGGGCGCCATCGGTGCCGGTTCGGCGGGCATCTCCACCTGCGGCTCCTCCATCTTCTTCGTCACCAGGGTCATCTCGTTCACCAGATGGCCGGCACCCGCGAAGGTGTCGATCACCCAGAGCACGTAACGGATGTCCACGCTGATGGTGCGCTGTAGCTCCGGCTCGAAGGCGATGTCCCCGCTCATGGCCTCCCAGTTGCCATCGAAAGCGATGCCGATGAGCTCGCCGTTGCCGTTGAACACACCGCTGCCGCTGTTGCCACCGGTGATGTCGTTGTTGCTGATGAAGGTGACCACCAGGTCGCCGTTCTCATCCGCATAACGGCCATAGTCCTTCTTCATCAGGAGCTCCTTCTGGCGCGCGGGCACGATGAACTCGTCGTTCGTGGGGTCCTCCTTCTCCAGGATGCCGGCCGCCGTGCAGATGTGCTTGTAGAACATGCCATCGCCGGGTATATAGCTGCCCACGGTGCCATAGGTGAGGCGCATGGTGCTGTTGGCGTTGGGGTACCAGCTCTTGTTCGGGTCCTTCTCGCGCATGGCCCCCACCATCAGGCGGTAGCCGCGTGCCAGGTCCTCCTCACCGGCCGCCACGGCGGGGGCCAGGAAGCTGCGGTAGTGGTTCAGGCAGGATTCCGCGGCCTGGAAGCCGAGGTCCTTGTCCAGCACCTTCAGGCTCGGCTTGGCCAGGAAGGCGTCCAGACGGGCCTTGTTGGTGAGCACGCTGGTCTTGAACATGGCCGCTGCCCAGGCGTTGAAGTCGCTCTTGTATTTCTTCTCGATGGTGTTCATCACCGAAGGCTGCAGGTCGCGCTCCACATCATCGTGGATCATGCGGAACATGGTGGCGGTGACCTTCTCGTCGATGGCGGGCACGTAGTCCTTCCAGAGCTCATCGGCAGCGGCTTGCACACGGGCCACCGCGGCGGCCACCTTGGCGGCGTCCTTGGGGTCGTTGGCCAGTTGCATCTTCAGGCCGTACATCCGGAAGCCGAGGATGATCATCTCGCTGCCGAAGGCCGCCTCCTGCATGTACACGTTGGCCTTCTCGAACTTGGTGCGCTCGTTGTAGCCGCTCTCCAGATCGGTGAGGATGCTGCCGTACCTGGCCTTGCGCTCTTCCTTGGCGTTCACCCAGGCCATCAGTTCCGTCTCCTGGGCCTTCTTCTGGTCATACACCTTCAATCGTTTCAACCCGCGCTGCTGGCCGATGAAGTACTTCCAGTAGTTGCTCACCTGCGCGTGCTTGCTGGCATACTTGATGCGCGTGGCGTTGTCACGGTCCATGAACTCCTCGTAGATGTCCAATTTGGCGCGGCGGATCTTCACGCGGCTCGGCTGTTCGATGTCCAAGGCCATCTTGACGCCGTGGCTGCTCAGGAAGCGGTCCGTGCTGCCGGGGTAACCCATGATCATGGCGAAGTCGCCCTCCTTCACACCGGCGGTGCTCACGGGGAAGTGGTGCTTCGGCTTGAAGGGGATGTTGGCCTCATTGGGGTCCGCGGGTTCGCCATCCGGACCGGTGTACACGCGGAACATGCTGAAGTCGCCCGTGTGGCGCGGCCACATCCAGTTGTCCGTGTCGCCGCCGAACTTGCCGATGGCGCTCGGAGGCACGCCCACCAGGCGCACGTCGCGGTAGGTCTTGTAGTGGAAGAGGTAGAACTCGTTGCCTTCGAACATCACCTTGAACTCGGTGCTCATGCCGTTGTCCTTGCTGCTCTCGGCGATGAGCTGCTGCGCGATCTCGCCGATCTTGGCTTCGCGCTGCTCCTCGGTCATGTCCATGGTGAGCTGGCCGTTCACCTTCTCCGAGACGTCGTCGATGCGCTGCAGGAAGCTCACGCTGAAGCCGGCCGGCAGCTCATCCTTGCGCGTCTTGGCCCAGAAGCCGTCGGTGAGGTAGTCGTGCTCCACGCTGCTCAGCCCCTGCACGGCGTCGTAGCCGCAGTGGTGATTGGTCAGGAAGAGGCCTTCGGCGCTCACCATTTCGCCGCTGCAGAAGCCGCCGCCCAGGCGGACGATGCCGTCCTTGAGGCTGCTCTTGTTGATGTCGTAGATGTCCTCCGCGGTGAGCTTGAAGCCCAGCTTCTGCATCTCCGCTTCGTTGATCTGTTTGAGCTTGTTCAGCAGCCACATGCCCTCGTGGGCCTGCGTGCCGATGAAAAGAAGGGCTGCGATGAGCAGCGAGAACGTGCGCTTCATGTTGAGGGGTTGAAGGGGGGCAAATGTAGGATCCCCTGAGGAACAGGGGCCTGGGACTGTGCCGCAGTGCAAAGGCTGGGACGAACGGTTGGGTGTTCCCATGGGCGCTGAAAGCGAGGAGATGAGAACCGTGAATGAACGGAGATGGACGTGGATCGGGGCGGGGGCCGACGCGAGA
>JAKQEI010000124.1 GCA_029573495.1 Bacteroidota bacterium
CTCCACCTGCCGACGACCTGCATCCAGGCTTGCCAGGATCTGGTAGTTGGCGCTGGTGCTCGTGTGCGTCATGTACGCCTCGTGGAAGCTGGCTTCGGTCTTCTTCTCAAAATCCTCATCCCAGATGTGGATCATGCTGCCTTGCCGGAAACTGGTCAGGGTCTTGTGTGTGCTCTGCGTGGCGTACACCCGTATGCGCACCTTGTCCGGATCGGGGAGGCGAGGGCGATCGCCCTTCTTCAGGATCCTCACATGCTCGTTGTAGGCTGCACGATACTCCGGTGTGCGATACTTGCGCGCGAGCTTCTGCGCCACATGCATCGCCGTGCGCTGGCGAAGCACGTAGCTGAACCGACCAAAGGCCCACCAGGCCTCATCCCACAGGAAGACCATGTCCGGCTTGATGGCCAGCACTTCCTCCATCACACGCTCCACGTTGTACACCACACCATCGAAGGTGCAGTTCGTCAACAGCAGCATCTTCACCTTGTCCAGGCGACCACCGCGTTCCAGCAGATGCAGCTGTTCCTTGATGTGGCTCAGCGGCACGGCGCCGTACATGCTGTAGCGCGGCAGTGGATAGCTGTGCAGGTACACGGGGTAGGCCCCGCTCAGCACCATGCCATAGTGGTGGCTCTTGTGGCAGTCGCGATCGATCAGCACGATGTCACCAGGCTCCACCAGCGCCTGCACCACGATCTTGTTGGTGGTACTGGTGCCGTTGGTGGCGAAGAAGGTGTGTTTGCTGCCGAAAGCGCGGGCGGCCAGGCGCTGGGCCTGTTTCAGCGGCCCGGTGGGCTGCAGCAGGGAATCCAGGCCTCCGGTGGTCGCGCTGGTCTCCGCCAGGAAGAGGTTGCGGCCGTAGAACTCCCCGAAATCCTGGATCCAGCGGCTGCGGAACACGCTGTTTCCACGGCTGATGGGCATGGCGTGGAAGACGCCCATCGGCTTCCTGCTGTATTCCTTCAGCGCCGTGTAGAAGGGCGTCTGGTACTTGTCCTGGATCCCGCGCAGGATGCTCAGGTGCAGATCGGTCAGATCCTCCGTGCGGTAGAAGATGCGGCGGAAGGTGGTCAGCGTTTCGTCCTCCAGCTGGTCCACGGGCGTGTCCGTGGTGTAGTAGCGGTCCACCTCCGGGCGGAACCAGCGGCACATGCGGCCAAGGAAGGTGCCGAGGCTCGCACGCGCGGCTTCGTCCGGCTCGATCCCGCTGATGGTGCGCGTGTAGGGCTTCAGGATGCCGCTGAGGTCATCGGCTTTGAAGGGTGCACCGAAGCGCACCACCACCGCCTGGATGTTGTGGTTGAAGAGCAGCGCGATCATCGCATCCTGCACGGTGCGCACCACCACGGTGTCGTAGATGAAGGCATCACTGCGGTCACGGCACTTCACCAACTTGGTCTTCAGCACGGTTTCCTCGGCATCGTCGAGGTCATCCACGAAGAGCACTTCGAAGTAGTTGGGGCGTGGAGCATCCTCCTCTTCGGTGAGGAGTTCGTTGCGGCCCGCGAGTGGATCCGCCAATACGCCGGGATCACTGCGGAAGGCGCCGCTGCTGAGGGTGCGCACCACATGGCTCACATCCCGGTGCAGGCTCTGGTGCTCGTCGGTGTCCAACTTCTCCTGCAGGCGGCGTACCGTGTCGCGTCCGGGGAAGGCCCAGTAGCGCTCTACGCGCATCAGGTCGTTCAACAGGGCCTGTACTTCGGCGGGTGTGGCACGACCCTCGTTCAGGTCAAGTGTTGCCAGCTTCAGTTGGTCCCAGGTATGGCTGCGCAGGCGGGCGGCGTTATAGTGCTCGCGTTGGGCGGTGCGGGTGTCGGGCATGGCGGGTGGCCGAGCGCCGGAGGTGGCACAGGTTGACGGAAAGATAGGGTAGGACCGGGAATGGTGGAGGGACCTATCTTTGAAAGAGGCTACGGTTCGAAACTGCGCATTCCAATTCCCGGAGATCATGCGGAACCTGATCACCAGCGACGTACTCGATAGCCTGGCGATGTGCCCGGAGTACAAGGTGGTGAGTTGTAGGATCAGAAAGGCGAAGAAGGCGCACTTTAGGAAGGCGGGGGAAGTGGTGGAGAAAGCGTGAATACCCAATGTGGATACGGCCAATTTTCTTTGTTGCGCTCGCTCTGTTGGCGATCGGAGCCAAACTTCCATCGGTCAGATTGTACCTCTCCGGGTCGGTCCTTTTCAAGGACCGACCAACGACCGAACATGTTGCAGGGCTCCTCCTCTTTGTCAAAGCGGATGGCCGGGTGGTGGCGGGCACTTCCGTTCGGGACGATGGCACGTATGACATCAGCTTCATCCCCGAACGGCAACCATCCTTCGACTTCTATTTTGCTGGCCTAGGGCATGACACAACCTTCATCAAGTCGTTCACCAAGTTCGAGAGCGATCTGATGACATGGGATATCGAACTGTGATGACTTTGGGCGTGTCCCCTCGCAAAGCCTCGGGGTCCGGCTTTCCGCTGCAAGGCCGCACTCGTCGTACCCCCTCGCTTGCGGGCTTTCCGCTTCATCCGTCACGCGGCTTAGTTTTGACATGAGCAATTGACCGATGGCAAAGAAGCAGTACAAGGTTCCAGTTTCCGGGGTGGTGGCCCAGTACGCCAGGACGAGCCTTGGCCTATCACTCTCGGATGCCTGCAAGCAGCTGGACATCGAGGCTGAGGAATTGGAGGCCATTGAAGCCGGTTCGGAGCAACCAGAGATCGTCTTGCTCAAGTCGATGGCCAAGGTCTACAAGCGGTCCTTGACTTTCATGCTCCTCGCCGAGGTGCCTTACGAGAAGCCATTACCGCGCGACCATAGGACAGCCGGCTCTGTCAAGCTTGAGCATTTCCATTCGAAGACCATCCTTACAGTTCGTAAAGCCCGTACGCTAGCCATCTCTCAAATTGACCTGCTCAGGAACTTGAACTTGCCGGTGCCTGCGTTCAAGTACCGCTCGACGTTGCAGGATGATCCTCGGGCATTAGGCCAAAAGCTGAGGCAACAGCTTGAGTTGTACCACCTACGCGAGGAGGGTATTACAGATGCGCAGGCCTTGGAACATACCATCGATGCGGTCTCTGCTCTTGGCGTGCTGGTCTATCAACTGAGTCTGACCCAGGACGGCCTACGGGGCTTCTCCGTTTTGGACGAGGAGGTGCCGATCATCGTTCTGAAACGGGGAGGGGAAATGCCGACCGCGAGATTGTTCACGCTTTTCCATGAACTCGGTCACGTCATGCTTGGGGAAAGCGGCATGTGCGACCTGCACGCAGCAGATGGGGAGGCAATAGAACAGTGGTGCAACAGCTTTGCCGCAGAGGTCCTGTTGCCGCGAGAGGAGCTGCGGCAACACGAGGTGGTCGTTCAGCACCTCGCCGCAAATGTGGGAAAAGAGTGGGCAAGGGTGGAGTTGGCTAATATCGCCAAGGAATACCATGTCGGCTTAGAGGTGGTGTTGCGGGCATTGCATTCTGAGAAGCTCACCACTCCAGAGTTCTATGAGGAGCACCACCTGAAATGGAAAGAGAAGGCCTTTGGACGGGCAAAGAAGGGCCAGCCACGCGATACGATCAAAGGGAAAGTGCAGGAACGCGGACGTTCGTTCGTGCGCTTGATCTTCAATGCCTTCGACCGTGAACGGATCGGCGCCATTCAAGCCTCGCAACTGCTTGATGTGCCGATGGACCGCTTCTCACACGCTCGTCAACTGGTAGCATGATCAGTGGTGTCCGGGTAAAGTGTGAAGGTGTGTAAAAGTTGAAGGGGGCGTGAGCCCCCTTCGGTGTGTAGGTTCATGGTGTCTGACGCCAAGAGCCGAACACATGAGCCAAGGTAGCCTGTTTAGCGGACAGCCGGTGC
>JAKQEI010000154.1 GCA_029573495.1 Bacteroidota bacterium
GTTC
This sequence comes from Bacteroidota bacterium, assembly GCA_029573495.1. Classification (GTDB taxonomy): domain Bacteria; phylum Bacteroidota; class Bacteroidia; order Flavobacteriales_F; family PHOS-HE28; genus PHOS-HE28. Next base: position 5 of record JAKQEI010000154.1, read on the forward strand.
GCTGCAGTCTTCGCCTCGTTCGCCACGGTGTCGGAAGCCACCGCGAGGTCATCAGCCTCCTGCGACAGGTAGAAGTTCTGCCGCGCCAGCGTGTCGAGATCGGTCTCGGTGATGGTCGAACCATCCTTGAAGTCCACCAGCAGGTTGTTCCGCTCGGTGATACGACGGACTTCAACCTTCGCCCCCACAGCAGGGGCCGTTGCCAGCCTCACGGTGCTGGCGTTGTTCCACGTGAAGGACACATTGGAACCGTTCACGGTGACCTTAACGTGGTCCCGCGAGATGTAGGGGAACGGGACGTTGAAGTTCTTGTTCCCGCTCACCGACTGAGTGTAGGTAACTCGTGCAAGAGCCATGTAGTTCAACCCTCAGAAAAAACTAAGGGGGACCGAAGTCCCCCTCTTGTGGATCACCACTCGAACTGTGGTGCGTTCTGTCGTCGTCCGTAGTCCCACATCCCGCCCTTGGCTTGCGCCTCGCGGACCTTGAGTTCAACGAACTTCTTCTGCAGCACGTCAGGCTCCTCGACCATCAACTGCTTGAAAGCCATGTCCCGGTATTCCCGGATCACAGCCTGCATGGTCTCGACCTTCAATGCTTTGTGTTGGTAGGTACCATCCGGCAGATCAGCTTCAGCGACCGGCAGGAGAGCCTCGGCGGGGTTCATCTCCCGGTAGATTTCGTTCCACCGGTCGAACAGCGTCTTGCTCCCGTCGGAGGTCATCACGGTTCTCAGATCGAGATCGCCGGTCATCTGGTGTTTGTACCCAGTGGTGAAGGTCGCCCCAGTCACACGGGCCAGACGATCCATCTCCCGCATCACCTTCAGTTCCGCTTCGGACCTTCCCTTGATGCGATCCTCGTGGGATGCCGTCGAGAAGATGTCCCACATCGCACCGGTATCGGTGATCGTGCGGACGTTCCGAAGATGTCGTAGGAGCGCGAGGTCTTGATCTCCCGCCCTTGCTCGATCAGCCCCCCGATGGGGCCGAGTTGAGTCTGGACGACTTGACCGAAGGTGATCGGGTCGCGCATCTCAGGGTCACCCGTTCGGTAGAGCTTGTGTGCCACGTTCGGCACAGCCCACCGCAGACGCTCCCCGAGGTACTTCAGGAAGGCGTTGTGTTCCCCTTCGAGGTTCTCGAGACCGGTCACCAGCTTCACAGTGGTTGCCGCACCGCCAAGGAGATTTGCATCCGAGATCGCCAGCACGACAGGCATGATTGCCGAACTCATGGTCGCAGCCACCTTGTCATAGACAGCACCGCTGACGAACTCGCCTTGGGCTTCCCGGATCTGGAGTTGATCGAGGTACTCAAGGGCATTCACCATGATCTTCATCGGCACAGCGATGGGGTCGAACATGCGGTAGGTCCACGTGTCTCCATCGTCGGAACCGATGGTGTAGGGATCGGCCAGATCGGAGTCCTGCTTGATCCTCTTCGCACGGTAATCGCCAGTGCCAGCACCCCGGATCTTCCCCTCGGCGTATAGCATCATCACCGAAGCACCAAAGGCCAGCCCAAGCATTGCCTGACCCTGTGCGGTGGCCTGCCGACGGGCACCGTTCTTCCCCACGAGATCGTTGTAGAAGTTCGGCATCAACAGTTGAATGCCCGGAGTGAAGCGAAGACCTTCCTCCATGACCCTGATCGGGGTACGGAAGAACAGTTGGCCGGTCGCCCACTTGAGCGAGGGCAGCTTCATCAGCCCGCTTTCCATCCACTGAGCGGCGGAACTCAAGACGCCATCCCCACTGAACGACCTCTTGTAGAGAGCGTCCCGGACGTAATCCAGAGCTTCCTTGTCGGAGCCGTGCTTGATGTACTTCAGGTTCTCCTTGGCTTCCTTCAGCACCCAGTCATCGAGTTGCTTGCCGGTGTAGCC
>JAKQEI010000160.1 GCA_029573495.1 Bacteroidota bacterium
TTCAACCGCTGGAGCACTTCCTGTTCATCGAACAGGCCCTTGGTAGCGCGTAACTTCATGCTGCCAAAGTGATCCATTGTGCTCCAGATCGTCAAGATCCAATGTCGTCAACCTATCAACAGGTTATTCGAGGTGCCCATAGTTCTTAGAACTACACCAGGCGTTCTGGGTACGACCATCCTATTGGACTACTCATGGGTTCGTGTTGATCGTGGCGACCAGGCCCATCCCTGAGCGGAGAGCAGCGATCCGGGCTGATAACAAGCACTCCTCTTCATCCATTGGCGGTATCGCGGAAGGCGCTGGCTTCAACGCGGTGCTCCGCGCCGTGCAGGCCCAACCACGCAAGTTCAAGGTGTACGAGAAGGCTGGGACCTTGCGCATCAGCGTGCAGGACGTGAAGAACGTGCACGCGGCGAAGGAGGCAATGGAGGGCGTACTGGGAGTACCAGAACGCGTTTGATCACGCGAAGCCGGACTCACACCACCACCTTCTTCGCCAGCCTCCCGATCGTGAGCCCCTGCACCAGAATGCTGAAGGCGACCACGATATAGGTGAGCGGCACCCAGAGCTCCTTGCCCATATCCGGTCGCAACGATAGCGCCAACGCGACGCTGATGCCACCGCGCAAGCCGCCCCAGGTGAGCAACGTGATGGTGCCGCGCGAGATGCGCTCCTTAAAACGGATGAGCTGGGCCGGCACCCAGATGCTGATGTATCGAACGGTAAGGATGAAGACGATGGCCAGCGCACCAATGACGTAGTACTCCGGCCGCAGATCGATGATCAAAAGCTCGAGACCGATCAACACGAAGAGCATCGCGTTCAGTATCTCGTCCACCAGCTCCCAGAACTTGTCCACGTACTCGGCCGTGGTGTCGCTCATGGCGTACCGCTTCCCCTGGTTGCCGATCAGGATGCCCGCCGCCACCATGGCGAGCGGACCGCTCACGTGCAGCGTATGTGCCAGCGAATATCCACCCATGACCACCGCCAGGCTCAACATCACCTCCACCTTGTAGTTGTCGATGCTGCGCATGAGGACGAAGCCGGCATATCCGAAGGCGAGTCCCAGAGCGATGCCGCCAAGCGCCTCGCGCACGAAGAGCAGACCGATGTCCGCCGGGCCGAACGATTCCGGGTCCACCGCCACCTGCAACACGGTGAGGAAGACCACGACGGCCACCCCATCATTGAAGAGCGATTCCCCGGCGATCTTCATCTCCAGGCTGCGCGGTACCCTGGCCTCCTTGAGGATGCCCAGCACGGCGATCGGATCGGTCGGCGAGATCAACGCACCGAAGAGCAGACAGTGGATGAACGCGGCTTCGATACCGAACAACGGAAGCAGCAGAAAGAAGATCCCGCCGACGAGGAAGGTGGAAATGACAACGCTGAACGTGCTGAACAGGATGACCGGCAACCGTTGCTCCTTGAGTTCATCGAGCTTGATGTGGATGGCACCGGCGAAGAGCATGAAGCTGAGCATGACCTCCAGCAACAATTCGCTGAAGTCGATCCCCTCCATGAGCGCTGTGAAGAAATGTGTCATGTGGGGGAAGAGACTTCCGACGACGACCAGCAGGATGGAGACCACCAGGGCGATGAACATCAGTCCGATGGCTGCCGGCAGTTTGATGTACCGGAAATTGACATAGGCGAACAGCGCCGATAGGACGATGAGGACCGAGAACGTGGTGTAGAGATCCATGCGCCGAACATACACCGCAGGGGGCTCCCATGGATCATGCTACCCTGACCTTTCCCATACGCACCCGGTCCGGTCACCTGCATACCTTCGTGATCGATCGAACCTGATCCGATGATCGAACTCCTCCGTCAGTACTATCTCGACGAAAAGGGCATTTCCGGGCCAGCCTTCACGGCTGCGATCCTATCGCTCCTGCTCGCGGTCCTGCTCCTGCTCCGGCACTCGGCCCATCCGGTGGCAAAGGGCATGGGTACTGGCTTGATCGGCGTTGGCGTACTGCTCTTCGTCATCGCCTTCACCGCACGCACCTTCAACCAGCGGAAACTGGACGAGCTGGGATCGCGCACTTCCGTCCCGGAGCTGGAGCTCCAGCAGAGCGAAGTGACCCGGATGGAGAAGGTGATGAACGTGACCTTCCGCTATGCCTTCGTCAGCTTCGCCGCGATCATGCTGGCCGCGATGGTGTGGATCCTGCTGACGAATAGTGCCTACTGGCGGGGGATAGCGATCGCCGTGATGATCCTGGCGGCACTGGCCACCATAGGCGACAGCTTCAATGCGTACCGCAATGCGCGGTACCTGGATGCGGTGCGGGCGTTCACCCCACCGGAACCATGAGCGTGCGGCCGGTGCATCCCGACTTCCTCCGCCATTTGGAACGGAAGGACCAGGGCTTGATAGACCTGTACCTTGACCTGCGCGCCTTCATCCTGGAGCTGCATCCGGCGGCCAATGAGCTCCTCTACCACACACATGCGCTCACGTCGGTCTATGGTCATTCCGACCGTCTCGCTGACGCCTACGTCCACATCCCCATCTATTCCACGCACCTCAACCTGGGCTTCAACAAGGGTAATTTGTTGAAGGATCCCCACGAGCTCCTGCAAGGCAGTGGAAACCTGATCCGGCACATCCCGGTCAAAAAGCCGGCCGACTACCGGAACGCCAAGGTGAAAGCGCTGGTGAAGGAGGCCATGGCGTTCGCACGCGATGATATGGACAAGCCTTCATCGCTAAATGGAGCGACGATCTCGAAGATCAAGTGATCCTACCGCCACCCCCCACCCAGCGCCTGGTACATGCCCACCATCGCATTGAGTTGTGCCTTTCGCGTTTCCACCAGCTCGAAGCGTGATTCCAGTGCATCGCGCTGGGTCAGCAGCACCTCCATGTAGTCCGCGCGCGCGCTACGGAAGAGGTTGGTCGAGATGGTGATCGAGCTGGTCAGCGCATCCACCTGCTGACGACGCAGATCGTAGCTGTTGCGCAGGTTCTCGATGTTGTTGAGCTGGTTCACGACGTCGATATAGGCTCCGATCACCGTACGCTCATAGTCATACACGGCCTGCACCTGGCGCGCGCTCGCACTGTTGTATGCGGCACGGATGGCGTTCCGGTTGATCAAGGGCGCCACCAGGTCGCCGACCACATGATAGGTCAACGACGCGGGGCTCTCGAGCAGATAAGCGGGATCGAATGCGTTGAAGCCGATACCGGCACGCAGACCGATCGACGGCAGGAAGCGGGCTCGCGCGGAACGCACGTCAAGCTTGGAGGCCTCCAGCTCCAGTTCCGCCTGACGGATGTCCGGACGGTTGGCGAGCAGCTGCACCGGCACCCCGATCGGCAGGCTGTCCGGAGCAAGTGCACTGAAGGAGGTGGCATTGCGCCGCACCGGCTGCGGATACCGACCGACCAGGTAATTGATACGGTTCTCCGTCTCGACGATCATCTGCTGGATGTCGTACTGCTTGCTGCGGTTCTTCAACACCTCGGCTTCGAACCGGCGCACGGCCAGCTCCGTGACCTTGGCGGCCTGCTTCTCGAGACGCACGATCCCCAGTGCATCCTGCTGGATCGCGATGTTCTCCTGCAGGATCCGCAGCTGATTGTCCAGCGCCATCAGCTCGTAGTACGAAGTGGCGATCTCGGCCACCAGATGCGTCACCATGAAGTTCCGGCCTTCCACGGTCCCCAGGTAGCGCATCATCGCGGCTTTCTTCGCGTTCCGCAGCTTCTTCCAGATGTCGATCTCCCAGGTGAGCCCCGCTCCGAACGCGTAGTTGGGCAGTGGTTCGGGGAAGGCCTCCTCTTCCCGGATCGGCAGCTGGCTTTCCACCGCACCGTTGCGGGTGAACTCACCCACCTTTTCGACATCCGCACCCGCGCTCACGTCGAGGAAAGGCAGGTACTCCCCCTTCCGCGCGCGTACTTCGTTCTTCGCGATGGCCACTTCCTGCAGGAGGATGTTCAGCTCCTGGTTGTTCAACAGTGCGGTGTCGATCAACGCCCGCAGGTCCGGGTCCGTGTACATGTCCCGCCACGGAATGATCGCGGCATCCGTGGTGTCCATGGAGGAACCATAGGTCGCCGGTGGATCCGTCCGCGCCTCGCGCAGCTTCAACGCAGGAACACAGCCGGACAACGAGATGGCCAGGGTGACCACCAACGAAAGGTGCGTGGTCGATCTGTTCGTACTTCCCATGATCAGTCCTTCTTGCGTTTCAACAGGTCCTTCAGTCGTTCGTTCAGCCTGGCGATCGTTTCGCGCGCGGTGCTTCCCTCCTCCTCCTTCCGGAAGAACTCCTCGGATACGGGCTCATCATGCTCGTCCTTGATCAGCGAACGACCCTTGATGAGGTTGGCGAACACATAGTACAGTCCGGGGATCACCAGCACACCGATGATGGTCCCGATGAGCATGCCACCCATGGCCGAGGAACCGATGGTGCGGTTGCCGATGGCCCCGGCACCGCTGGCGATCACCAAGGGGATCAGGCCCGCCACGAAGGCGAAGGAGGTCATCAGGATCGGTCGGAAGCGGGCCTTCGCCCCTTCGATCGCCGCCTCGAACACCGTGGCGCCCGCACGCTGCCTTTGGACCGCGAACTCCACGATGAGCACCGCGTTCTTACCCAGCAGACCGATCAACATGATCAGCCCGATCTGCGCGTACACATCGTTCGCCAGGCCCATCGCCTTCAGCATGAGGAAGGAGCCGAAGACACCGATCGGCAACGAGAGGATGACCACCAAGGGCAGCACGAAGCTCTCGTACTGCGCCGCGAGCACCAGGTACACGAAGATCAGGACGACCGCGAAGATGTAGATGGCCTCGTTGCCGCGTCGCGCCTCGTCATAGGACAGCCCTTCCCACTCCACGTCGTAGCCACGCGGCAGGGTCTGCTTCGCCACCTCCTGGATGGCCTTGATGGCGTCACCGCTCGTGTAGCCTGCAGCTGGCAGACCCCTTATGGCAGCGCTGTTGTACATGTTGTAGCGCGTGATCTCGTTCGGCCCCAGCCGCTTCTCGAAGCGCATGAAGGAGCTGTATGGCACCATCTCCCCTTCCTCGTTCTTCACGAAGAGGCTCGTGAGATCGGAAGGGAACCGCCGGTACTCCGGGGCGGCCTGCGCATAGACCTTGAAGAAGCGGCCGAAGCGGATGAAGCCCTGTTCGTAGGTGCTGCCGATGAGGATGTTCAGGTTCTCCATCGCCTTGCCGATGGACACCCCCTTCTGCATGGCCACCTGATTGTCGATGATGATCTCGTACTGTGGGTAGTTCGCGGCGTAGAAGGTGAACAGCCCGGTCAGCTCCATCCGCTTGTCCAACGCTTCGATGAACTCCTTGTTGATGCGGTCGAATTCATGGTAGTCCGTGCCGTTGGTCTTGTCGATCATGCGCAGGGAGAAGCCACCGGACGAACCGAAGCCCGGCACGGCGGGTGGTTCGAAGTATTCGATGATGGCACCGAGGTCCTTGGTCTTCTCCTCCAATTCCTCCATCACCTCGTTCACGTCCTTGTCACGATCATGCCAGGGCTTCAGGTCGATGAGGCAGGTGCCCGCGTTCGATCCACGGCCTTCTGTCATGATCTCGTAACCGGCCAGGGAGGATACCGACTCCACCTCAGGTATCTCCTCGCAGATCCGTTGCAGGTCACGTGCCACCTGGTTCGTGGTCTCCAGGGTGGAGCCCGGTGGCGTCTGGATGATCGCATAGATCGTGCCCTGGTCCTCGCTGGGGATGAAGCCCGCTGGCAGTACACGGTCCGTGAGGTAGATGCCCGCGCAGAATGCGCCAAGCACGGTGAAGGTGAGCACGCGCCGCGCCACGGTGCGGTTCAGGATGGCGATGTAGCGGCCTGTCAGCTTCTCGAAGCCGCGGTTGAACGCGTCGATGAAGCGGTCCATCAGCGACTTCTTCCGGTGGCCGTGTGCTTGCGGCTTCAGGATCATGGCGCAGAGCACCGGCGTCAGGGTGAGCGCCACCACAGCGGAGAGGATGATGGAGCCCGCCATGGTGATGGAGAACTGGCGGTAGAACACGCCCACCGGACCGGTCATGAAGGAGATCGGCACGAAGACGGAAACCATCACCAGCGTGATCGCGATGATGGCGCCGCCGATCTCGCCCATCACCACCTTGACCGCCGCGTAAGGCGTCAGATCGGGTTGGTCGTGCATCTTGGCGTGCACGGCCTCCACCACCACGATCGCATCATCCACCACGATACCGATGGCCAGTACCAGGGCGAAGAGCGTTATGAGGTTGATGGAAAGTCCGAACAGCTGCATGATGAAGAAGGCGCCGATCAACGACACCGGTACGGCGATGATCGGGATCAGGGTGGAGCGCCAGTCACCGAGGAAGAGGAAGACCACCAGCGCCACCAGGATGAAGGCATCGCGCAGGGTGTGCAGCACCTGTTCGATGGAGGCGTCCAGGAAGGTGCTCACATCGTAGCTCACCTTGTAGTCCACGCCCGGCGGCATGAACTCCTGCAGCTCGTGCAGCTTGTCCTTCACACTGGCGATCACCTCGCTCGCATTGCTGCCGAGCGTCTGCTTCAGCACGATGGAGGCGGATGGCTTGCCATCCAGGTTGGAGTAGATGTCGAAGAACTCGCTCCCGAGCTCCACGTCGGCCACATCGCGGAGCTTGATCAGCTCGCCCTCCTCGTTGGCGCGGATGATGATGTTCTCGTACTGCTCCGGTTCATTGAACTGGCCCTGATAGACCAGCACGTACTCCAGCGACTGGGCGTTGATGCCGGAGCTCTGACCCAGACGTCCCGGACGTGCGATAAGGCTCTGCTCCTCCATCGCCTTCATCACCTCCTCGGCGCTGATGCGATAGGCGCGCATGCGGTCCGGCTTCATCCAGATGCGCATCGCGTACTTGCGACTTCCGAGGATCTGCGCCTGCGCCACACCCGGGATCCGCTGGATCTCCGGGATCAGCTGCGTGAAGGCGTAGTTGTACAGGAAGAGCTCGTCCGCGTCCTCTGCGTTGCCGTAGAGGTTCACGTACATGAGCATGCTGGGCTGCACCGGGGTGATGATCACGCCCTCACGCTGCACCAGGAGGGGCAGGTTGGGCATCACCTGGTCCACACGGGTCTTCACCCGTACCACCGCCTCGTTGGGGTCGGTGCCCGGATCGAAGATCACGCGGATGGTGCCTTCGCCCGCGCTGGTGGCGTCACTGGCGATGTAACGCATGCCCTGCACCCCGTTGATCGCCGTTTCGAGCTGGATGATGGTGCTGCGGGTGAGCACGTCGGCGCTGCTCCCCGGATAAGCGATGAAGATGTTCACCGTGGTGGGCGCGATCTCCGGGAACTGCGCGGTCGGCAATTGACGGATCGCGAGCAGGCCCGTGAACACGATGAGCACGGAGATGACGATGGCCAGTACCGGCCGATGGATGAAGTTCCTGAACATGGCTCAGTCGTTGGTCAGGATCACTCGGCGTAGAGCTCCAGATGGCTCACCACCGAATCCGGTTCCACGAAATGGAAGTCGACATGTTCGCCTTCCTTCACCTTGCGCAGACCTTCGAGCAGGAAGCGGTCCTCCTGCTTCAATCCACCCTCGACCACGAAGAGGTGCTGCAGCTCGGGTCCCAGCTCGACGCGGTTGGTGTGCAACACACTGTCCTTGTCCACCACGAACACATAGCGGTGGTCGAGCACCTCGAAGGTGGCCTTCTGCGGGATCAACAACACATCCTTCAACCGGGTCCCGATCACGATGTTGCCGGTCTGGCCATGGCGCAGCAGCCTGTTCGGGTTCGGGAAGGTGGCCCGGAAAGCGATGTTGCCCGTGGTGTTATCGAAGTCCGACTCGATGGCCGTGATCTCCCCTTCCTGATCGAAGAGTTCGCTGTCCGCCATGAGCAGCTGCACCTTGGTCCCCTGCCCTGCCTTCTGGTTCCGGGCGTAGGCCAGGTACTCCGCTTCCGGCATATTGAAGTAGACCCACATGCTGCTGTTGTCCGACAGCTCCGTCAGCAGCTCTCCTTCATCCAACAAACTTCCCTTCCGCACGTGGAAGCGGCCCACGATGCCATCGAACGGCGCACGGATCTCCGTGAACCCGAGGTGTGCCTGGGCCACCCCCAGCTCGGCCTTCGCCTTGTCATACCGCGCCTTGGCCATGGCTAGCTCGTTGGGCGAAACGATGTTGCTGTCCGCGAGCTGCTTCGTGTTGCGGTATTCGATCTCCGCGAACTCCGCCTCGGCCTGTGCCCGCTGCACCTCCGCTTGATAGAGGATCGGTTTGATGCGGAAGAGCAACTGCCCCTCACGCACCTGCTGTCCCTCATCCACAAGCATCTCCTGGAGGTACCCTTTCTCCAAGGCCCGCAGCTCGATGTGCTGGATCGAGTGGATCTGGCACACGTAATCCCGTTGCACGAGCGTATCGGTGACGAACGCGGAGGTGGCTCGATAGCGTCCCTGTGCATGGCCTTCGTGCTCCTCGTGATGGCCACCACAAGCGGTCAGGAGCAACAGGACGGGAATGTTCCAAAGGAGGCAGGAAGCTCGCTTCGAACGGGCGCAGGACAGGCGACTGCGCATGGATGATCCAACAGATCGGGACATACCGGGAAGAATTCAGAAGTTGTGAACGACGACGTTCAGGAATACGATCACCGAGCGGTGACGAAGAAGATGCAGTGCTGACAAGCACGCGACCTGGCATCACGCGCATTGCGTGCCCGGTCTCCGACCTAACGTCGGACCAGCTCGCTCAAGGTGCTGCGGGATACAGCCCCGTCGTGACCAACAAGGGGGAGCTTGACGTCTCCACCCTGACCACGTTCCGTTCGGGAAGCTCCACCGTGTCCGGCACACGGACCGCGAAATGGGTGATCGCGTGGAATGGTTCAAGCCCGACCTCCGGACCGGCCTTGTCCTCCGCTTCCTGGAGCCCCATGCCGGGAACATCCGTCAGCGGGTCGATCCCACGCGCACGGGCAGCCAGTGGCGCACAGAACTGCAGACCGAGCAGCAACGTGAGGATAAGGAGGGATCGACGTGAGCGGAGGGCTTCCATCGGTTGTTTGCGGGGGCGAAAGTAGGGCGGTATGGAACGAACGGCCCGGCCTTAACAGGTTTTTCACAGGTCCGCAGCGGTCGCAGTCATCACCTGCTGCATGGTCCATCCCTCCCAGACCGACCGAGCGGTCGATCCCGTTGAAGGGGCGACAGGTTGATCGGACCCTCTTGACGCAACGGTTCCGTAACACGAATTTCGCGATCCGTTCATGCCATGTTAACCTCTCGCATTACCGCCGTCCTCTGGTCATGGCTCCCCATGATCGCACTCCATGCCCAGGTCGTCATCAATGAGGGAAGCAGCCGGAACTACCGCACTGTGGCTGATGAGAACGGCGAGTACCACGATTGGGTGGAGCTGTACAACACCACCGACCAGTGGGTGAACCTGGAAGGATACAGTCTATCCGACGACAGCACGAACACGACGATGTGGACCTTCCCGGCCATGGGCATCGCCCCGCATGGCTATCTGGTGGTGTTCTGCAGCGGCCTCGACCGACAGCCGCGACCGGGACAAACAACCGTGGCGGCGATCCAGGACCATACGCCCACGGTCGGCTGGAACACGCACCCGTTCGCCGTTCCATTCACCTGGAACGGTGTTTCGAACATCCTGATCGAGGTCTGCTCGGTGAACGGGACCGGCTTCGCGCTGAACTCGGTGCTCAACCAGACCACCACCCCCTTCCTTTCCACCACCTGGGTGTTCTCCGATTCGGTGAACGCCGTCTGCGAGCAACGCGTGGGGAATGTCTCCGAACGACGTCCGGTGATCAAGCTCAATGGGATCACCATCGGTACCCCCGACTGGCAGAACAACATGGTGCAATACCCGGCACCCTACGGCAACTGGGCTGCCGGGTCGAGGCATGCCATGCTCTTCACCGCCGCGGAACTCAGCGCTGCCGGACTCGGCGCCGGCGACATCACCAGCCTTTCCTTCGATGTGGTGGAGCCCAATGGTGGCTTCTTCGACGAGATCGACATCCGACTCGGCCACGTGAACGATGAGGCGGTGAGTGCAGAGTTCATCCCTTGGTACGGAGCCTTCGAGTTCCACACCAATTTCGGTCTGCGTCGCGGTGGCGAATCGGTGTTCCTCTTCTCGCCCGCACAGCAGATGCTGAGCCGCCTCCGGGTGGAGCAGGAGTATCCCGGGCACAGTAATGGTCGCTGGCCCGACGGCTCCAACAACTCCTACCTGTTCGATGTTCCGACACCCGGAGCCAGCAACAGCGGCAGCGATCCGTACACGGCCTATGCCGGCACCCCGGTGATCGGCACCCCTTCGACCATCAGCACTGCGCCGCTCACCATCACGATCTCCAACCCGAACACGGGCACCAGTTCGATCCGCTACACGCTTGATGGCGGTGAACCCACCACCACGTCGGCTCTTTTCGTGGCACCTATCGCCATCAATACGAACACGGTCCTCCGTGCCCGGGCGTTCGCACCAGGTCGGCTTCCCAGCAAGGTGGCCACCGCATCCTACCTCATCAACCCCGACCACCATACGGCCGTCCTCTCCATCAGCACCAACGATGCCGACCTCAACGGCCCGGAAGGCATCTTCACGCGCTGGTGGCGCGATGATGAGATCCCGGCACATGTGGACTACTTCAACACCGATGGTACGCTCGGCTTCTCCCAGCGCACCGGTATGCAGATGGACGGTGGCTTCGGCGGCAGCCGTTCACAACCGCAGCACTCCTTCCGGCTCGAACTGGACAATGGCGCACTTGGATCGGGAAGCGTGGACCTCCCGCTTATCCCGGACCGTCCGGAGCGGACACGATACAGCAGACTGTATCTGCGGAACGGCAGCAACCAACACCTCTTCCTGCCGCACAAGGATGCCGCTCAGGTGCGGATGATGGCCGGGGCGACGAACGCATACTACTCCGCCTGGACACCAGTGACCGTGTACATCAACGGACAGTACTTCGGACTTTATGAACTGCGCGAGAAGATCGACGCTGAGTACTTCAACACCCTGGAAGGCGCCGCCCTCGACTCCTTGGACCTGCTCACCGTGAGCTCCTGGGAAGGGCCGATGCTGCGTGCGAACGAAGGCAGCACCAACGGGTTCTGGCGGGATATCGCCGCCATGCGGGCGATGGACCCGGCCAGCTCCGACTATTGGGACCAGCTTGACCAGCGTTTCGACCTCACCTGGTACACCGACTACATCATCGGCCAGCAATGGATGGGCACCACCGACTGGCCCGTCAATAATATCAAGCTGTTCCGCGCAGCGACCACCGGGAACCGTTGGCGCTTCTGCACCACCGACCTGGAGACCGCGCTCGCCCCGAACGGTCAGACCGACCATACGTTCAATGCCTTGATCTATTCATCGGGTCAGGATCCGGAAGTGCCGTACACCGCCATCTGGCAGCGCAGCCTGGCCAACCCACGCTTCCACGACCACTACATCAACCGCTTCGCCGATGTGATGAACAGCGCCTACCTCGATGACCGGCTGCAGGGCATTGCGGAGGAGATGTACGATCTCACACGCCACGACATGGCCGATCAACTATACCGCTGGCGAGGAACGGACACCACGGCATTGCTGCTGGCCTACGAAGGCTTCGACCAATCCTTCCGGGATGAGCTCGCATTGCGGACACCCGTGGTGCGCGATGATATCCAGCAGTTCTTCAACCTTCCGCGCCAGGTGGATGTGACCTTGAACGTCATCCCCGAGGGCGCCGGTACCATCCCCATCAGCACGCTGCGCCCTGACTCCTACCCCTGGGAGGGGGTGTACTTCGATGGGGTCCCGGTGGGCATCACCGCCGAAGCCGCACCTGGATATGTCTTCCACCACTGGGAACAGAACGGCCTCATCGCCGATACGCTGCAGGCCGCCTTCCTCGACACCTTGACCGCCGACGCGATCCACTTCATCGCCCATTTCGAACCGGTCGGCATCGGCATCCACGAGCTCGATGAGGACCATTTCACGCTTTATCCCAACCCCACTTCGGGCAATTTGATGCTCACCACGGACGTGGCCGTTGACCAGCCACTGCAGTACCGCATCGTCGATCTCCGCGGTGTGCTCGTGATGGAAGGCAGCATTCCCGCTCGACAACGCTTCGCGTTGGATGTTTCGCCCATCGCGGAAGGCAGCTACCAGCTGTGGATCCTGTCCGGTGACCATCGTGAGGTGCATCCGTTCGTGAAACGATAGACCGCTGCTCGTTCCGCGTGGTGGGAAGCACGATCTTTGTCGCCCTCCGTCACCATGCCGCGTTCCATCCACGGGATCCTTCTCGTCCTGATCACTTGTCTGTCCACCGGGCTCAGCGCCCAGCTCGTTATCAATGAGGCGAGCAGCCGCAACGCCCATACGCTGTCCGATGCGACGGGCGACCATCATGATTGGGTGGAACTTTACAACGCCGGGACCGGACCGGTCGACCTCGCCGAGTATCGATTGAGCGACGACAGCGCTGATGTGGTGGGTTGGAACCTGCCCAATGTGATGCTGGAACCCGGCGGTTACCAGGTCATCTTCTGCAGCGGCCTCGATCGCGTTCCGGAAGCAGGCATGCACCATGTGCTCCATGCGAACGACTTCGTTCCCATGGCCGGTTGGAACGCACATACGCTCACCGACCCGATCGCCTGGGACGGCAGTTCCAACCTGATGATCAGCTCCTGCGGCCTGCGCGGGGACATGGGCGGGCTGTTGAACGCGGTGTTCCACAATACCACCACCTCCTTCCTGTCGAGCGCCACGGTCTATTGTCCGGACCCCGCACGCACCTGCGGCATGCGTTACGGCGACCTCTCCCACCGCCGACCGGTGATGCGGATCAACGGCATGACCATCGGCACGAGCGACTGGCTCAACACCTTCGTGCAATTGCCTGCCCCGTATGCCAACTGGAACGGAGGTGCGAAACAGGCCTTCCTCATCCATGCCGATGAGCTGCAGGCAGCCGGTGTGCTTCCAGGGCCCATCACCAGTCTCGGCTTCCAGGTCGTGAACCCGCACGGTGCCGAGCTCGAGCACCTGGACGTCCACATGGCACTCACGACCGAGATGGAACTCTCGGCCACCTTCCGCCCCACGACCGGAAGTGATGAACTGCATGCGGACTTCAAGCTCGGCCGCAACGGAGAGCGGGTCTATCTTCTCGATGCGCAAGGCCAGCGCGTGGACAGCCTGTACGTGTTCCAACCCGGCCCCGATCAAAGCAACGGCCGCTCCCAGGACGGCGGCACAGACGACCGCCTCTTCACCAGTCCCACGCCGGGAAGCAGCAACGGCGCCGTGACCGCCTATACCGGGTCCGCCGCAACGCCGGTCATCGGCAGCGCACCGACCATGTCCGCCTCACCGATCACCGTGACGGTGTACGACCTGAACCCGGCACCGAGCGAAGTGCGCTATACCTTGAACGGAAGCGACCCTTCGCCCGCCTCGGCCCTGTACACCGGACCGATCACCGTGAGCAGCAATGCCGTGCTGAAGGTGAGGGCCTTCACACCCGGGCAGGCACCGAGCACCATTGCGGCGGCCTCCTACCTCATCGGTGTGCAGCACAGCACGTCCGTGATCTCCGTGGTGACCCCGCAGAGCGGCCTCACAGGCGCCGACGGGATCTTCACGAACTGGCAGGGTGATGACGAGGTGCGTGCGCATGTGGACTTCTTCCGACAGAACGGTGAGCTGCTCGCCTCCCAATACGCCGGCATGCAGGTGGACGGAGGTCTGGGTGGAAGTCGCGGTTTCCCCCAACATTCCTTCCGGCTTGAATTCGACAATGATGCGCTCGGCGACGGTCGCGTGGATGCGGTACTGATCCCGGACCGTCCGTTGCGTGCTCGATACAGCCGGATCTATCTGCGCAACGGCAGCAACCAGTGGCAGATCCTGCCGCACAAGGATGCGGCACAGGTGAAGATGATGGCTGCGGAGACGAACAGCTATTACGCCGCTTGGACACCCGCTACGGTCTACATCAACGGACAATACTTCGGCTTGTATGAGTTGCGCGAGAAGTACGATGACGAGTACTTCCGCACGCTGGACGGCGCTGACCCGGGCTCGGTGGACCTGCTATCGGTGAGCGCATGGAACGGCTATGTGCTGCGACCCACCGAGGGCGAGGTCGATCCCTTCTGGCAGGACATGGCCGCATTCCGGCTGCTCGATCCCACCCAGGTCGACTTCTGGGACCTGGCAGATGCCCACTTCGACCTCACCTGGTACACCGACTACATCATCGGCCAGCAGTGGATGGGCACGCGCGACTGGCCGCTGAACAACATCAAGCTCCACCGCTCCGATGTCACCGGCTTCAAATGGCGCTTCGCCAACGTGGACCTCGAGGTGGCCATGGCACCGAACGGCCAGTCGGACCACACCTTCAACGCGCTGACGTGGACGAACAACCAGCCCGAGGACATACCCTACACCTACCTCTGGCAGCGCGCCATCGGGAACGACCGCTTCCACGATCACTTCATCAACCGCTTCGCCGATGTGATGAACAGTGCCTACCTCGATGACCGGATCCTCGGCATCGCACAGGAGGCCTACGATCGCACACGTCCGGAGATGGGACGACAGTTCCAACGCTGGGGTGGGCCGGACACCACCTCCGCCCTGGCGCAGTTCGAGGCGGACCACGAAGCCTTCCTCAACGATCTTTCCCAGCGTACACCCGTGATGCGCGAAGACATCCGCGCCTTCTTCGACCTGCCGCGGGAAGTGGACGTGACCCTGAACGTCGTACCGGAAGGTGCAGGCAGCATCCGGATCAGCACCTTGCACCCGAGCTCTTATCCGTGGGAGGGTGTATACTTCGATGGTGTGCCCATCCGGATCGAAGCGTTGCCCAACCCGGGCCATGTCTTCAGCCACTGGACCTCCGAGGCGGTGATAGCAGACGCGCTCAACGCCTTGTTCCTTGATACGCTCGCTGCTGATGCAGCGCTCTTCGAGGCGAACTTCCAACCGGACTTCCCAACGGGCCTGGAGGAAGGAACAAGCCCCTTGTTGACCGTGGCACCGAACCCCGCACGGGACATGCTCACCTTGGACACCCGCGCTTTTGATGACCCCACGGATCTGTGGTACGTCATCTCAGATCCGAGCGGTCGGCTGGTGGACCAGGGCCGGCTGGTCGGTCAGGATCGCGCGACCATTCAACTGAAGGACCTCGCGACCGGCTCCTATCACCTGCGCGTGACGAACGGGAATGGGACCGGTGCGGTCGTGCGGTTCGCCAAATGGTGATAACATCGCAGGATGGCGGAACCCAAGGACAATAGACACATCGACCTCAACTTCCTCGCGGGCCCTCGTTCGCGCTGGAAGGAATTCCGGAACGTGCTCCAGATCGCCATGGAGTTCATCTACGGCTTCCGTCGACTGCACTTCGTGGGTCCCTGTGTCACCTTCTTCGGCAGTGCACGCTTCAAGGAGGATCATCCCTACTACGAGGCCGCACGCGAACTGGCCCGCCGCGTTGGTCGGGTGGGCTTCACCATCATGACGGGTGGTGGACCCGGCATCATGGAGGCGGCCAACCGGGGTGCGCAGGACGTGGGCGCCCGGAGCGTCGGTTGCAACATCGTCCTGCCGCATGAGCAGTCCGCCAACCCATACCTCGACGAGAGCCTGCTCTTCGAACGCTTCTTCGTCCGCAAGGTGCTGCTGGTGAAGTACAGCATCTGTTTCGTGGTGATGCCTGGTGGTGCCGGCACGGTCGATGAGCTCTTCGAGACCATCACGCTCATCCAGACCGGCAAGGTGAAGGATTTCCCGATCCTGCTCTATGGCAGGGATTATTGGGCCCCCACGCTCGCGCAGATCGACCGCATGGTGGAAGAAGGGACCATCGGTCGGGAGGAACTGAGATTCCTGACGCTCGTCGACAGCATCGATGAGGCCACCACCTTCCTGCAGGAACAGCTTGTGACCATGTGGCAGCGCTCCCAACGGCGCCGGGACCGGCCGTCCTGGTGGTTCCTGGAGCGCGCTGTTAAGGAAAGGTTACCGGAGAGGTCCGGCGTGTAACGGATCGTTAACACGGGATCAAGGAGCAGGTAACAGCCCGAGCGGACTTTTGCGGCGCGAACACCAGCCTCGTTCGCCCTTCGCGATGGCCCGTCAACTACTCGTTCTCGTAGCAGTCCTCCTCACCGCCATCGCCGCAGCGCAGAAAGGCACGGTCGCCGGCACCATCACCTCGAATGAGGGCGGCTCGGTGCAACCCATGCCCTTCGTGAACGTGGCCATCAAAGGGACCACCATCGGCGGTACCACGGACCTCGATGGCAAGTTCAGCTTCGAGGTGGAGCCCGGCGCGCATGTGCTGTCGGTGAGCTTCGTTGGATACGAACCCGTGGAGCGTCCCGTGGTCGTGACCGCCGGACAGCGCACCCTGGCCGATGTGGACATGAAGACCCAGGGCGTGGATATCAAGGAGTTCGAAGTGGTGAAGGTGAAACGGACCGAGACCGAAGGCGCCGTGGTGATGGAGACCCGCAAGAGCGAGCAGGTGGTGAACGGCATGAGCCGCGAGCAGATCGGCAAGAGCCAGGACCGCACCGCCGGCGATGTGGTGAAGCGGATACCGGGGGTGACCATGGTGGGGGACCGCTTCGTGATGATCCGTGGACTGGCTGACCGCTACAACACGGTGATGTTGAACGACGTGATCGCACCGAGCCTGGAACCGGACAAGCGCGCCTTCAGCTTCGACATCCTTCCCAGCGGAGCGCTTGACCGGGTCATGGTCTATAAGACCGGTGCACCTGAACTACCGGGAGAGTTCGCCGGTGGGGTGATCAAGTTGCATACGGTGAACGCTCCTGCGGAGAACGTGACCCGGGTGGACCTGAGCGGTTCCTTCCGCAACGGCACAACCTTCAACGACTTCATCAGTGGTGGGAAGAGCTCGACCGATGCCCTTGGGTTCGACGACGGGTTGCGCTCCCTGCCTTCAAGCTTCCCGGGCAATCTGTACAACACCACACCCACTGGCTTGACCAATGCGGGTCGCAGCCTTGCCAACAACTGGGGCACCACTCGATCCACCGCCATGCCCGACCAACGATTCGGCCTGTTCCTTACCCGCCGCTTCGGAAAGGATGGGGCGAGGGTCACTGGCGGTAACGTCACCAGCATCGGATACAGCAATACCCGGCTGGCGTACACCGCCCAGAACTTCAACTACAACAGCTTCGACCCGAACACCCAGCGCGCGGATACCATTTACAGTTACAACGACAACGAGAACATCGCCCAGGTGCGTGTGAGCATCCTGAACAACGCGAGCCTGCTCATCGGTGGAAAGACCAAACTGGAGTTCCGCAACCTCTTCACCCAGCAGGGCACCGACCAGACCACCGTGCGGACCGGTCGTAACCTGGAGGAGGGCTTCGAGGTGCGGAACTACGCCCTGCGTTACCAGCAACGCACGGTGTACAGCGGTCAGCTCCACGGCGAGCATGACCTCACGACCGATGTGAACAAGCTGAGCTGGACCGCGGGTTACGCCCTGGCCCTGAGCAAGGAGCCCGACTTCCGCCGGGTGCGGACCGTCCGCGACATCAACACCCAGGACGCCAACACGCCGTTCCGCGTGGTGATCCCGCCCGGTGCCGCCACCCTTGACGCTGGTCGCTTCTTCTCCAACATGGATGAAACGGTGATGACCGGCAAGCTCGACTATGAACACACCCTGAGCGGCGCCACGAACAGCGTCACGTTCCGCGTGGGCACCTTCCTGGAACAGAAGGACCGCACCTTCAGCGCCCGCTGGATGTCCTTCCGCGCGGCCAACAGCAGCAACTTCGACCATGACCTCACCCTGCTGCCGCTGACGGAGATCTTCAGCGCCGGCAACATCAACAACACCACGGGCTTCAAACTGGAGGAAGGCACGAACCCGAGCGACCGCTACACCGCCGCCAATACCCTGGTGGCCGGATACGCCGGCGCCACGATCAAGTTGGGTACCGCCACCGTGATCAGCACCGGGGTGCGTGCCGAGCATAATACCCAGACACTGAACAGTGCCACAGTCGGCGGGAACCGGGTGAACGTGAACAACGTGGTATTGAGCATCCTTCCCTCGCTCAACGCTTCATACAAGGTCACGGATCGCGCGCAGGTGCGCATCGCCTACGCCAGCACCGTCAACCGTCCCGAGTTCCGCGAACTGGCGCCTTTCGCCTTCTACGACTTCAGCCTGAACAATGTGCTCCGCGGGAACGAGGCGGTGAAGACCGCAAGTATCCAGAACTATGATGTGCGGTATGAGTTCTATCCGAGCATGAGCGAGCTCATCAGCGTAGGCGTGTTCTACAAGCAGTTCAAGGACCCGATCGAGATGTTCTTCCTGCCCGGCGCCGGCTCGGGTGGCACACGCAACTTCACCTTCGGCAACGCCATCAGTGCCAACAGTCTCGGTGCCGAGGTGGAGCTCCGCCGTTCCTTCAACACGCTCTTCACCGAGGGCTTCCTGAGCAAGCTGGGCGTGATGTTCAACGCGGCTTATGTGAAGACCACCGTGCAGCTGGGTGAACGTGCCGCTGGCCAGGCGAAGGAGCGCCCGCTCATGGGACAGTCCCCCTATATTGTGAACGTCGGCCTCTACTACCAGGACACCGAGCGCAAGCTTCAGTACAACGTGCTCTACAATGTGATCGGGCCGCGCCTGTTCGCTGTGGGCACCTATGGCACCCCGGACGTGTACGAGATGCCGCGCAACGTGGTGGACATCGCCCTCACGAAAGGGCTCGGCAAGCGGCTCGAATTGAAGGTGGCCGCGCAGGACATCCTGAACCAACGCGTGCGCCTGGTGCAGGATTCGAACGGCAGCGGTGCCATCGACGGGCAGGATCAGGACATCCTGACCTATCGCCGCGGCGCCTACTTCACCGTGGGCTTCGGCCTCCGGTTCTGATACCATCGATCCGCATCAACGAAGCCCGGCATCACACCGGGCTTCATTGATGAAGGACTTAACCGATCCTTAATACACCGTGACGATCGCATAAGATCCGCGTGACGGTGGGCTAAGAGCAAGGTGGTCCATTTGCACTGTCAAAACACAACGACGACCATGACCATCACGAAGACCCACGCGCTGAGCCTGCTGATGCTCGCCGCCGTGTCCGTTACACTCCCCAGCTGCAAGAAGAAGGAAGGTTGCACGGACCCCACCGCGACCAACTACGACCCGGATGCCGACAAGGATTGCTGCTGCGAATACGAGAGCACACCGACCCCTTCCAACACGGTGACCGTCTCCGGCAGCATCACCTCCAACACTGCTTGGGACAACGACCACCAGTATCTGCTGTCCGGATTCGTCTATGTAGAGGATGGCGTGACCCTGACCATCGAACGCGGCACGATCATCAAAGGGGACAAGCCCACCAAAGGCACCCTGATCGTGAAGCGTGGCGCCCGGATCCTGGCGGACGGCTCTGCAACAGAGCCGATCGTCTTCACGAGCAACCAACCCGCCGGTTCCCGCGATCGAGGCGACTGGGGTGGTGTGATCATCTGTGGTCGCGCCCCGCACAACCAGCCCTCCGACCCCATCGTGGAAGGGGGCCCCGATGCGATGTACGGAGGCACCAACCC
Organism: Bacteroidota bacterium; assembly: GCA_029573495.1. Taxonomy (GTDB): domain Bacteria; phylum Bacteroidota; class Bacteroidia; order Flavobacteriales_F; family PHOS-HE28; genus PHOS-HE28. The sequence goes on from JAKQEI010000160.1 coordinate 19,692, forward strand.
GGCCGATGACAGCGGCATCCTGCGCTACGTGCGCATCGAGTTCGGTGGCATCGCCCTTCAGCCCAACCAGGAGATCAACGGCCTCACCCTGGCCGCCGTGGGCAATGGAACCGTGATCGACCATGTGCAGGTGAGCTACAGCGGCGACGACAGCTTCGAGTGGTTCGGTGGTACGGTGAACGCGAAACACCTGGTGGCGCTCGCCGGGCTTGATGACGACTTCGACCAGGACTTCGGCTGGCAGGGGATGGCCCAGTTCGCGCTCGCCCTGCGTGATCCGAACAGTGCCGACGTGAGCGGCAGCAACGGCTTCGAGTGCGACAACGATGCCGCAGGCAACCCCGCTGCGCCTTATTCCCAAGGCACTTGGAGCAACGTCACCATCCTCGGCCCGCTCACGGTGAGCAGCACCATCAACGACCTCTACAAGCGCTCGATGCACCTGCGCCGCAACACTCAGACCCGCGTGTACAACTCCGTGTTCACCGGTTACCCCACGGGCTTGCTGCTCGATGGCAGCACCACCGAGGCCAACGCCACGAACAACGACCTGCAGATCCGCAACACGGTCGTCGCAGGGATGACCAACAACTTCGCCGTGGCCAGCGGCAGCTCCTGGGACCTGAGCTCCTGGTTCAATACCGCAGGCTGGAACAACGCCGTGTATCCCAACACGAGCGACCTCGGCCTGGCCCTCCCCACGAGCCTTACGAACCCGCAGTTGCTGCCCGAGAACGCAAGCCTGCTCATGAGCGGCGCGGACTTCAGCAACGCTCCTCTCACGAACGGCTTCTTCGAGGTGGTGAGCTACCGCGGGGCCTTCGGCACGACCGATTGGACCAGCAGCTGGACCAACTTCAACCCGCAGAACACCGCCTACTGATCGACCTCTTCGGGACCTGGGTGCGAATGTGCGAAGGGTCACGCCGAAAGGTGTGGCCCTTCGTGTGTTCAGGCTGGGAGCACCGAAGCAGCGACCCAGAGCAGCACCGCATAACGCGCGCCCTTCCCCACCATCATCAGCAATGCGGTCGGGATGAAGGATGACCGCACCAGGCCCAAAGCCAGGGCGATCGGGTCACCGATCACCGGCAGCCAGCATAGGAGCGCCGCCCAGGGACCATGGCGCCGCGCGACCCCGCTCCAACGCTCGGCCTTCACCGGATCGATCCGGGACCGTTCCACCAGCCGTACCAACGGCATCCAGCGCCCGATCCCGTAATTGGCCAGGCCGCCCAGGGTGTTGCCCAAGGTGGCCACCAGGAACAGGGAAAGCGGTTCGCCGCCGAGGGCCACCATGCCGAGTAGCACCGCCTCCGAGCTGAAGGGCAGGATGGTGGCCGCCAGGAAGCTGGCCAGAAAAAGGCCCAGCAGCCCCCACTCCATCCACGCCGGCCCCAATTCCATCGGAGCAAGATAGGCGGCTACCTTCGGCATGGACTTTGACTTCCGCCCACCATGACCCGGTCAATGCTCACCACCACGGCTTGCGCCCTGCTGTTCTCCGCTTCTGCACAGGTGAACAACAACGACAACTTCTGGCAGCAGCGCTCCTCCACGGTCAGCGGCGGTCTGGAACTCGGCATCCCACTCGGGGAGTTCGAACATACCTGGGGCAGCACCGTGTACGGCATTTCGGCCAACATCGCGATGCCCATGCGCAACCTGCCGCTCGAATTCGGCTACGACTTCTCCTGGGGGCGGATGGGCAGCGAATACAGTACACCCCGGGCCAGCGGCGGCCTGTTGAGCGCCGTGCAACAACAGAGCGTGGACGTGAAAAGCAACATCTACGGCCACCATGCCCTGGCCCGCCTGAACCCCTTGCGCGGCAACGTCCGACCCTATGGTGAGGTCATGCTCGGCGCACGCAACTTCGTCACGCGCAGCACCGTGACGACCCCGGAGGGCGTGACCGACGACGAACGTGACGGTTCCTGGGTGACCAGTTACGGTTGGGCCGTGGGCTTGATGTACGGGATCGGCAGGCAGGTCTTCGTGGAAGGTCGTGTGGAGAGGCTCTTCAATGGCAAGGTCGACTACGTGGACCCCCGGACGATCGAGATCGCCAACGATGGCAGTGTGACCTACGAAAAGCTCAACAGCCGGACCGAATCCTTGCAGATCCAAGTCGGCGTCGGCCTGCGCTTCTGAGGTCGCCGGCATCCCCGCTGGCCTGTTGGTAACCTTTGCGTAACGTCGTCCAATGGGCTTCGAGGACCGCTGTATTTGCTCGTAAACTTGCCCCGACAAGCCGGACCAGAACGTCCGCCATCTCCCATTGGACGGGCACAAACGTATCCATAGCGCCCTCGTATCCGTGTTCCACAAGGATGGGCTCGAGCCCATCATCCGGGAACTCGACCGGCTCGGTGTCCACCTCTATTCCACGGGCGGAACACAGGAGTTCATCGAAGAGCTTGGCGTGAAGGTGACCCCCGTGGAGGACCTCACCACCTACCCGAGCATCCTCGGCGGACGGGTCAAGACCTTGCATCCGAAGGTCTTCGGAGGCATCCTGGGCCGCCGCGACCTCGAAAGCGATGTGGCCCAGCTGGAGGAATACGCCATCCCGCCCATCGACCTGGTGATCGTGGACCTGTACCCTTTCGAAGCCACCGTGGCCGCCGGAGTATCCGATAGCGCCATCATCGAGAAGATCGATATCGGGGGCATCAGCCTGATACGCGCCGCCGCCAAGAACCACGCGGATGTCGTGATCGTGCCAGCCCGGGAACGATACACGGACCTGTTGCACCTGCTGAAAGAACAGGCGGGATCCACCACGCTCGCTCAGCGGAAGGCCTTCGCCACCGCCGCTTTCGCCGTGAGCTCCCACTACGACAGCGCCATCCACAACTGGTTCGCTGGTGCGAACGGCGACCTGCGCCTGAGCGCCGGCCCGACCACCGTGCTCCGCTATGGGGAGAACCCCCACCAACCGGGAGCCTTCCACGGTGACCTGGCGGCGATGTTCGAGCAACTGAACGGGAAGGAGCTGAGCTACAACAACCTCCTCGACCTGGACGCGGCTGTGGAGTTGATCGATGATCTCGGCACGATAAAGGGCACACCTTTCGCCATCCTCAAGCACAACAACGCCTGCGGTGCGGCCGTTCGTCCCTCGCTGAAGGAGGCCTGGGAAGCCGCACTGGCCGGTGATCCGGTCAGCGCTTTCGGTGGCGTGCTCATCACCACCGCCATCATCGACCGGGCGACCGCCGAAGGCGTGGATGCCCTCTTCTTCGAGATCATCGCCGCGCCGGACTTCGAGCCCGAGGCATTGGAGATCCTGAGGAAGAAGAAGAACCGCATGATCCTGCGTCGGAAACCCACCATGCGACCCGCGACCAAAGTGCGCACCGCGCTGAACGGCATCCTTTCCGAGGCTGCTGATGCGGTGGTACCCGCCCGCGAGGCCATGCGCACCGCCACCAGCAAGGCACCCTCCGCACAGGAACTGAACGACCTGGTCTTCGCCTCCATCCTGGTGAAACACACGAAGAGCAACGCCATTGTGCTCGCGAAGGACGACCAGTTGCTCGCGAGCGGCACGGGGCAGACCAGCCGGGTGGATGCGCTGCAACAGGCCATCGCCAAAGCCGCCAAATTCGGCTTCGACCTGAACGGCGCCGTGATGGCCAGCGACGCCTTCTTCCCCTTCCCGGATTGCGTGGAGATCGCGCACCAGGCGGGGATCACTGCGGTCGTCCATCCCGGCGGCAGCATCCGCGACCAGGACAGCATCGACTATTGTAACGCCCACGGTATGGCCATGGCCATCACCGGAACCCGACATTTCAAACACTGAGCACGGCCCATGAGCTGGTTCAACTTCTTCACCCAGGAGATCGCGATCGACCTCGGCACCGCCAACACCCTGATCATCAACAACGACAAGGTGGTGGTGGACGAGCCCAGCATCGTGGCCGTGGACCGCGCCACCGGCAAGGTGATCGCCGTGGGACGCCAGGCCCAGCAGATGCATGGCAAGACCCACGAGAACATCAAGACCATACGCCCGCTGAAGGACGGTGTGATCGCCGACTTCAAGGCCGCCGAGGACATGATCAAGGGCATGATCCGCATGATCAAGCCCGGTCGCCAGCTCTTCACCCCGAACCTGCGGATGGTGATCTGCATTCCCAGCGGCATCACCGAGGTGGAGAAGCGGGCGGTGAAGGACAGCAGTGAACACGCCGGTGCGAAGGAGGTATACCTGATCCACGAGCCCATGGCCGCCGCGATCGGCATCGGCATCGATGTGGAGGAGCCCATGGGCAACATGATCATCGACATCGGCGGGGGTACCAGCGAGATCGCCGTGATCGCCCTGGGAGGCATCGTGTGTGACAAGAACATCCGGGTGGCCGGTGACGAGTTCACCCAGGACATCGAGGAGTACATGCGACGCCAGCACAACATCCTCGTTGGTGAGCGCACCGCGGAGACGATCAAGATCGAGGTGGGCGCCGCGATGACCGAGTTGGATGAACCGCCGCCCGACTATGCCGTGCGTGGCCGCGACCTCATGACCGGCATCCCGAAGGAGATCACCGTCACGTACAGCGAGATCGCCCAAGCCCTCGACAAGTCGATCAGCAAGATCGAGGAGGCCATCCTGAGCGCCCTGGAAGCCACACCGCCCGAGTTGAGCGCGGACATCTACAAGACAGGCATCTACCTGGCCGGTGGCGGGGCCCTTCTGCGTGGACTCGACAAACGGATCAGCATCAAGACGAAACTGCCCGTGCACGTGGCCGAGGATCCGCTCCGCGCCGTGGCCCGAGGCACCGGCATCGCACTCAAGAACATCGATCGGTTCCAGTTCCTGATGCGGGAGTAGGTGCGATGCATGCATCGCACCGATCCGCATCGCCCGGTCGGTGATGTGAAAGGGCCATGAGGGACCTCTTCCGCTTCCTGCATCGCATCCGGAGCACCTTGATGTTCCTGGGGTGGCTCATCCTTTCCTTCATCCTTCTATACAACGGGAACGAACACCACCGCGCACATGCCATCAGCTCCAGCAACGCCGTGGTCGGCACGATCTACGGCTGGCGCAAGGACATCACCGACTACGCGAACCTGAAGGAGGTGAACAAGGCGCTGGCCGATGAGAACGCCGACTGGCGCAACCGGCACATCAGCACCTACACGCCGGTGGAAGGGCTCTTCGCCCGTATCCAGGACACCATCCGCCGACAGGAGTATCGCGTCATCACGGCCAAAGTGGTGAACAGCACCTGGCATAAGCCGAAGAACCAGCTCACCCTGGACAAGGGGACCAGGGCCGGAGTGCACGGTGACATGGGGGTGATCGGACCGAACGGTATCGTCGGCGTGGTGCGCGATGCCAGTCCCAATTTCGCCGCGGTCATCAGCGTGCTGAGCCCGGAGATCAAGACCAGCGTGCAGATCCGGCGCACCGGTCACTTCGGACTGCTCTTCTGGGACACGAACGATCCGCTGACCTCCAGCGTGATCGACATCGCCAAGCATGCCCGCGTGGCGGTGGGCGACACGGTCGAGACCCGCGGTGGTGACGGCATCTTTCCGGCAGGCATCACCGTCGGGGTGGTGGAGAGCGTGGAGGACGAACCCGGCAGCAACTACCACGACATCACCGTACGGCTCAGTGAGGACATGACCCGCAGTGGGTTCGTGTACGTCGTCGACGACCTGCACCGCGCGGAAAGGGACACGCTCCAACAGGCCAACGAACGATGATCGGTACCATCCTGGGCCATATCCTCCGCTTCATCGCGCTGATCCTCCTGCAGGTGCTCGTGCTCGACCACCTCGATGTGCTCAATGGCCTCATGGTGCCCTACCTCTATGTGTTCTTCCTGCTCATGCTGCCGATCGAGATGCCGGCCTGGGCCCAGCTGGCCATCGGTGCGGTGACGGGTCTGGTGATGGACTTCTTCACGAGCACCCCCGGCATGCACATGAGCGCCTGTGTCGTGATGATGTACGCCCGCCTCCAGGTCCTGCGACTGCTCAGTCCTCGCGAAGGATATGAGTACGGATCACGCCCCACCGTGATGCGCATGGGCTTCCCCTGGTACATCACCTACGCGGGGCTGCTGATCCTGCTCCATCACCTCTGGCTCTTCTTCGTGGAACTGCATCGCTTCGATGCTTTCTTCGGCACCTTCTTCCGCGCCGTGCTCAGTGCGGTGTTCAGCTTCGCCCTCTGCCTCCTTGCCCAGTTCCTGACCTCCGGACAGGAGCGTGACCGCCGATGAACTACGAGAGCCGGAAATACGTGCTCATCGCCGGGGTGCTCTTCATCAGCATCGTCTTCATCCTACGCCTCTTCTGGATCCAGGTGGTGGATGGCAAGTGGAAGGCCGAGGCCGCCAACATGGCCGAGCGCAAGGTGACGGTGTATCCTTCGCGCGGCCTCATCTACGACCGCGAGGAACGGTTGCTCGTTGCCAACACCCCCGTGTATGATCTGATGGTGGTGCCCAAGGAGGTGGAACCCTTCGATACCATCAACCTCTGCCAGCTCATCGGGGTGCCGGAGCCCGAGTTCCGGAAAAGGCTTGAAGAAGCCGCCCGCTACTCCCGCTACAAGCCGAGCATCATCGAGAAGCAGATACCAGCGGACCAGTATGCCGCGATCAGCGTGCATCTGCACAAGTATCCTGGATTCTACGGCCAGAGCCGTACCCTGCGCACCTATCCCCCGCATGCGGCCGCCCACCTGCTCGGCTACCTGAGCGAGGTGAACGCGAAGAAGGTGGAGGAGGATCCCTACTACCGCGCTGGTGACGTGATCGGGGTGGGCGGCCTGGAACAGTACTATGAGAAGGAGATGCGCGGTCGCCGCGGCGTGAGCTATGTGCTCGTGGACGTGCATAACAACCAGAAGGGCTCCTTCAAGGAAGGCATGTACGATACCCTGGCCGTGGAAGGGAAGGACCTCTTCACCGGGATCGACCTCGACATGCAACGTCTCGGGGAGCAGCTCATGGTGAACAAGAAGGGCAGCATCGTGGCCCTCGATCCGCGCACCGGGGAGATCCTCTGCCTCGTCTCCAGTCCCACCTACGATCCCGAACTGCTCGTGGGCCGGGTGCGCAACACGAATTACGGTGTGTTGCAACGCGACCCGATCAAACCGCTCTTCGATCGCGCATTGCAGGCCCAGTATCCGCCCGGTTCCATTTACAAGATCGTGCAATCGCTCATCGCACTGGATGAAGGCGTTATCACTCCGAACACCGGCTTCGCATGCCAGAAGTCCCTCGTCGGCTGCCACAACCACCCCAATGCGGGCGACATCATCCACGCGATCCAATACTCCTGCAATCCCTACTTCTACCAGGTGTTCAAACGCATCGTGGAGCAGGACAAGGACCCGAAGAACCGCTTCAAGGACGCGGCGATAGGCCTTACCGAATGGCACCGGTACATGCTGACCTTCGGCCTTGGTCAACGCCTGCCCATCGACCTGCCGTCCGCCAAAGGAGGCAACATCCCCGACGCCGCCTATTACGATCGCAAGTACGGCAAGGAAGCCTGGGCCTTCAGCACGATCTATAGCGTGAGCATCGGTCAAGGGGAGGTGCTCGTGGCGCCGTTGCAGATGGCCAACCTCGCCGCCATATTCGCCAACAAGGGCTGGTATTACGACCCGCATGTGGTGCGCGCGATCGGCCATCCCGACAGCCTGCAACAGAAGTACCAGCAGAAGCACCTGACCGGCGTGGACCCGAAGTGGTACGACTATATCCAGGAGGGCATGCGGCGCGTGGTGGAGGAACCTGGAGGCACCGCGCGGAGCGCGCGCATCAAGGACATCACCGTGTGCGGGAAGACCGGCACCGCCGAGAACCCGCACGGCCAGGACCACGCGGTATTCGTGTGCTTCGCGCCGATGGAGGACCCCAAGATCGCCATGGCGGTGTACGTGGAGAACTCGGGCTTCGGCGGCACCTGGGCGGCCCCCATCGCCAGCCTGCTCATCGAGCAATACCTCACCGACACCATCACGCGGCCCGATGTGGTGAAGCGGATGCTCGAAGCGGACCTCATCGCCAAGGAAGCCACCTTCGTGAAGAAGGCAAAACCCAAACGCCAACGCCGATGAGGGGCCGCGAGAACGTGGCCGCCAACCTGGACCGGCCCATCCTGATCATCTACCTGCTGCTCATGTTCATGGGATGGGCCAACATCTACAGCGCGGCCTATGACCTGGACCACCCGAGCATCTTCGATCAGGGCAAGGAGTACGGCAAGCAGGCCGTGTGGATGGGGATCAGCCTGGTCATCGGCGGCTGCATGCTCCTGATCCGCGGGGAGGTCTTCCGTGACTCGGCCTACGCGGTCTACGGCTTCGTGCTCCTGCTCCTGCTCGCCGTACTGCTCTTCGGCAAGGAGGTGAACGGCGCCAAGGCCTGGTTCTCCATCGGTGGCTTCGGGATCCAACCCGCGGAGTTCGCCAAGTTCGCCACCGCGCTCGCCCTCACCCGCTACCTCAGCGGCCTCAAAGCCCTGGTGGACACCCGTTCGAGGGTGATCAGCACGGCCATCATCCTCGCACCCGTCACCTTGATCATGCTGCAGCCCGACACGGGCACCTCCCTCGTCTCCGGTGCGTTCATCCTCGTGCTCTATCGGGAAGGGCTCTCCGGCAACGTGCTGCTGCTGGCCATCCTGGCGGCGGTGCTCTCGGTGCTCTCGTTGATCCTCAAGGAGAGCAGCTTCGACCTGCCCTTCACGGATGCAACGCTCTCCGGCCAATACTTCCTGCTCGGCCTCATCGCGGTGTTCGGCCTGCTGGCCTGGTGGGGCGTACGCAACCTCGTAGTGAAGCGGGAGCGCGGCCGTTTCTACGGGCTCATCATCGTGGGCTTCATCAGCTCAGCGGTCTTCATCGGCAGCGTGGACTACGCCTTCAACAAGGTGCTGGCCAAGCACCAGCAGGACCGCATCCTCGTGATGCTCGGACAGATGGAGGATCCACAGGGTCTCGGCTACAACGTGAAGCAGAGCCAGACGGCGATCGGCTCCGGCGGCTTCGCGGGCAAGGGCTACCTGGAAGGCACGCTCACAAAGTTCAAGTACGTGCCCATGCAGAGCACCGACTTCATCTTCTGCACGGTGGGTGAAGAGTGGGGCTTCCTCGGCAGCGCCTTCGTGGTGATCCTACTCACGGCGCTCGTCCTGCGGATCATCCAGATCAGCGATCGCCAGCGATCGCGCTTCACCCGGATCTATGCCTATTGCGTGGCGAGCATCTTCTTCCTGCACCTGATGATCAACGTGGGCATGACCATCGGCCTCGCACCGGTGATCGGGATCCCCCTGCCCTTCTTCAGCTATGGTGGCAGCAGCATGATCAGCTTCACCATCCTGCTGGGGATCCTGGTGCGGCTGGATGCGGAACGGTTGAGCCAGCTGCGCTGATCCGGTCAGACCGGTCGGAAGACCATGTCCATCGAACAACCGACCAGGTCCTCATCGGCCGTGATCAAACGACCACTGACGGCATCGGTGACCGTGTAGCCCCAACTCATCACGCGATCAACGAGCTGGCGCGCGGAGGAAGCGTTCTCGCGCAGGTTCGCATCGATCACCTCCACGAAGAGCACCGGGCGGTCACGACGGATGATCTCCTCGCTGCCCTGCAACACCGCGTCCTCGAAACCCTCCACGTCGATCTTCAAGAGGTCCACCTTCCGGATCGCCGTGCCGGCCAGGCCCGTCGCGAGTGGCACCACCCTGATCTCCACGGACGGGAGTGTGGGGTCGACCTCGGCGCCGGTGATGATGCGGTTCATCCCCGAGTTGCTCTCCACCACCTGATGCAGGCGATGCACGGCCTCCTCGGCACCGATGCCGAGGTTCACCACCTCCAGGTTGGCGATCCCGTTCAAGGCCTTGTTCGCCTTCAACTTGGCGAAGGTGGCCGGATGTGGCTCGAAGCTGACGACCCTACCCTGCGCTGCCTTGCGTGCGAAACGCAGTGCGAAGCTGCCGATGTTCCCGCCGATGTCCACCACCTGGCTCGCAGGTCCCACCAGATCGAAGAGCACCTTGTCCGCCGGGAACCAGGGATCGAAGTAGAGGGCGTGGTCGTTCGTGTTGCTCAGGTCGAGCTCCCACCGCAGGCCGTGCCGCACTGCGGTGCGCCATGATCCGGCCGGATAGGTGTACTCCGGCGGCACCAACTTCATCCAGAAGGAATCGACCGGTCGTCCGCTGGCCTTGCGCTGGAGCCATGCTTCCAGTGGTCCCTGACGGAAGATGCCACGCACGCGGTTCAGCAGGCGGGTGCGCCAGCCAAGGTGATGGTAGTACGCGTAATCCCTCATTCCGCTTGCATCGTCGGCGGTCAACGCTCCGTGCTATCAGACGTGAGCGTGCCGGGAAGGAGGCCCGCTCAGTAGAACTTGTAGCGCTCGTCCTTCACGTTCGCCCCTTCCTTCAGCGCGTTGTAGAGCTGACCATCCACCCGCGACTGCGCGCGCTGGAGCAAGCCTTTCCTGTCCACGTTGAGGTCCTGTGGTTCCGGAGCGGCGGTCTTGTTGGTCATGCTCGCCACGTACACACCGGTCTCCCCCTTCAAGGGTACGCTGGTCTGTCCGTTCTCCAGAGCGAAGATCCGACCGACCACTTCGTATTCGCTGTACCCGCCGGGCAGGTTGAAGACGTTGTAGCCCAGGTCCGTGGCGGTCTGTTGGGAGGTCTTCAACTCGGTGGCGAGTGCGTTCAGGTCGGTCTTGCCTTCCATCTGTGCCATCCATGCCTCGGCCTTCTTCTCCTTCACCACTTCCTTGGTGAAGGCATCGCGCACATCCTCCAGCTGCGGCACCCCTTCGGCCTTGATGCCGGTGAGGATGGCCACCACGTAGTTGTCGCCGCTCTGCATCGGCTCGCTCACCTGGCCCACCTCGGCGCGGTTCACCCAGGTCACCACGGGGCCCGCCTCCTGCAGACCCGGCACGAAGCGCTGGTCATTGCGCAGCTCGTCCACCGGCGTCACCTGCAAGCCCTGCTCCTCGGCGGCCTGTTTGAAGCTGGCGAGGTCCGTGTGACGCAGGCTGAAGTCGTTGCTCTTCTTGTAGGCCTCCTTGAAGGTGGTCGGCGAGGGTCTCATGGCGCGCTCGATCGTCACCACCCGGCGTTCCGGACGGTTGCGCTGGCCCAGCACTTCCACGATGTGGTAGCCATAACTGGTCTTTGCGATCGTGATGGCACCGACCTTCTCATCGAAGCTGGCGGCCGTGAACTCGGGCACCATCTGCTGCTTGTCGAACCAGTCGTACACGCCTCCCTTCTCCTTGGTGTTGCTGCCGGGATCCTCGCTCCACTTCACCACCAGGTCCTCGAACTTGCTGCGGTCGCGCTTCACCACGGACAACAGGCTGTCAGCACGCATCTTCTGTTCATCCTCCGACTTCCCGTTCTGGGTGCTGAGGAGGATATGGCGTACACGGGCCTCGGGCACTTCCGCGAGTTCAGTCACCTTCACGAGCTTCCATTGATCACCTTCCTGGTAGGGACCGACGACGGTACCCACGGGGCCGTTCACGATCAGGGAGTCGTTCAACTTGTCGGCGGTGCCTTCCTTGTAAGGTGTCTTGTTGAAGCTGCGGCTGTCGCTGTTGGCCACCACGTAGGAGCTGTCGTCCGTCGAGGCGAGCAGGCCCTCGCGCAATTCAGCCAGTTCGGCCATCGTGGCCTGGCGATCAGCATCGGAAGGTGCCACCGGGAAGGTCACGTATTCGAACTTCCGTGAACCCTGCTGACGGTACTTGCGGTCGTTCTTGTGCTGGTCGTAATAGCGGCGCAAGTCCTTGTCCGCCACCGTGTAGAGGCTGTCCGGCTCGCTGTCGTAGCGCTTGGCCACGAAGTTGAAGGTGGCCTTGGTGTTCTTCGTGAGGTAGTCGTCCTTGGCCTGGGCGCTGTTCACGAAAACGCTCTTCTTCACCAGGGTGGTGTACTTGCTGTAGAGGCGGTTCTCGGTGATGCGGCGCTTCTGGATCGTGTGGTATACCGGGGCGTTCAACTGCACGCTCTGGAAATACTGTTGCAGCTTCTCCGGGCTGGGCTGGCCATCCTCGCCCTGGAAGTTCGGTTGGTTGCGGAACTCCGGCAGGATGTTCTCCCCGAAGCGGATGTCGTCGTATTCGGCCGGGGTCAGGCTGAAGCCGGCCTCTTCGACCTGCTCCATCATCACCTTGCGCTTGAGCATCTCCTGCCACACGCTGTTGCGCACCTGCTCGGTCATCTGTGCGGTGACCTGCTGCCCGAAGTCGTTGCGGTAGCTCTCCACCTCGTCGTTCACCCGGCGCTCGAACTCCATTATGCCGATCTCCTCCCCGTTCACGGTGCCCAGCACCTGGTCCCGACGGCCCGAACCGCGGCCCGCGAGCCAATCGCCGAGAATGAAGAGTGCCAGGGAAACGAGCGTGATGCCCACCAGGAGCCCACCACGTTCGCGGATCTTGCCGATGACTGCCATTGCCTTCTTGGAATAGGGGTGCAAATATAGGAGGCTGTCCCGTACGGCATCGGGCCGCTTGAACACATTGTTGTTCAGCGCATTACGGGATCGTCAAGGCATCCGCTCCGACAAGGCTATCGGCCGGGTTCCGATCCGGTCACTTCCAGTCGTACGAGGTCCACCCGGCCACGCGCCACTTGTGCGATGGTCATCCGGTACGGCGGCAGATCGATCACCTGACCCTGCTCCGGCACCTCCCCCGTGCTGTGCAGGATATAGCCGGCCAGCGTGTCGTACTCCTCGCTCTCCGGCAGCGCCAGACCATGCGCCTCGTTCAGGTGGGCCACCTCCAGCCGGGCACTGAACAGGAAGCCACCCTCACCCAGCCGCTCCTCCACCGTCTCCTCCGTGTCGTGCTCATCATCGATCTCGCCCACGATCCGTTCAACGAGGTCCTCCATGGTGAGCATGCCCGCCGTTCCACCGAACTCGTCCACCACCACCGCCACGTGCGTGCGCTGTTTGATGAAGAGCTGCAGCACCTCGTCCGCTGGCATGGTTCCCGGCATGAAGTTCACCGGCCGCATCACCGAGCGGATGTTGCGCGGGTGACGGAAGAGCTCGTAACCGTGCACGTAGCCGATCACATCGTCGATGCTCCTGCGATAGACGAGCAACTTGCTCATGCCGCTCTCCACGAAGCGTTCGTGCAACACGGTCACCGGCTGGTCAACCTCGATGGCCTCGATCTCGGCGCGGGGCACCATGAGGTCGCGCACCTTGGTACGGCTCAGCTCCAGCGTGTTGCGGAAATACTCGACCTCGGCGTCCATCCCCTCCTCCTGGGTGTTGTTGGCGGTTACATCCTGAAGGAACTCATCAAGGTCCACCCGTCCGAAGGCCAAACTGCCCGGCTTGGTGCGCACCCCGAAAATGCGGAGGATCGTTTCGCCCAGGCCGTTCATGACGATCATGGGCAGCCACAGGACGATGTAAAGGATGCGCAGCGGTAGCGCGAAGAAGCTGAGGCCCGTGTTCGGATCGATGCGGAAGATGGCCTTGGGCAGGAATTCACCCACCACCAGGATGAACAGCGTGCTGAGGACCGTCTGGCCCACCAGCACGAAGACCTCGCCATAGCCGAAGCCCAGGAGCATGGGCCGCAACCATTTCGCCATGAGCAGGCCGTAGAGCACCAGGGCCATGTTGTTGCCCACGAGCAGCGCGCCGATCACCCGTGCGGGGCGTTTCAACAGACCGGATACGAGCCGGGCCCAAATGGCGCCCCGGTTGCGCTCCAATTCGATGTAGAGCTTGTTGCTGCTCACGAACGCGATCTCCAGCCCCGAGCACAAGGCGGATACCGCGATGGCGACGAAGAGCAGGATGAGATCGGTACCGGTGAAGGACAAGGCAAGCGGTGGAGAGACCGTTGGCACGAAGATAATCGCCGCCCTAACCCTTCGCGTTGTGCCGATCATCCAAAGCCTCCAGACGCCCGCGCATGAATCGGCGCATGAAGAACATGGCCAGCGCGATCCCTGGGAACCAGAGCCAGTTCCTCGCTGCGTCGAACCCGTCGGTATACATGACCCAGCACGCCGCCAGCGCAGTGCCGATCGCCACCGCCAGCCAGAAGTGCTCCATGAACCTATTGATCCTCCGCATCGGTGGCTAAGGTATCATCGGGGACATAGAGCTGGCCGGTGATATGGTGGATGACGTAGCTGCTGAAGTCCTCCGCGGCATCGAGGCCCATGCCATGGATCACATCCGCGCCGCGTTGTACGCGCACCGCCTTGTCCGTTCGCACGCGCGCGCTGTCCTGATACCAGGTGAGCTGCTCGGTCTCCAGGCGTTCGCCCTTGTTGTTCACGAAGACCACGCGCTCGTATACCTCCATGCGGTCCTGCTTCGGTAGGATGAGCCCCCGTCGCGCGTTCAACTTGCTCTGCTGCTCACCCTTGCGTCCATAGAAAATGAGTTCCACACCGTCGCTCATCTCCGTCCGTTCCTGCTGGCCTGTGGACCATTGCGCGATGCGCCCGGCTCGCAGCTGATTGGTCACACGACCACTATCACTATAGAAGTACTCCGCCTCCGTGGTGATGCGGTCAGGCGCGTTGAGGTCCACTTCCACAGCGGCCACCTTGTCCAGGTCGTTCTGGCAGGCCAGGAGCGTGGCACAGGCGCCCACGAACGAGAGGGTGCGCACCATGGCCATGACGATCAATCGATGCGGCGCTTCCGGAACCAGCCCTCACGGAGGTCCGGAGTGATGGAGACCCCGAGGAGCAGGGTCGCATACCGCTCACGCAGCAGTCCGGCGCTCTGCGTACCACGGTCACCGAACTCGCATCCGATGTTGAAGCGACTGCGGGTGGTCCCCGCCAGGAGTGGAATGGACATCCCGAAGCTGGCGGAATGACCTTGCAACTGGGTGCCTCCCACCTTCAAATACTCATTCTCCATGCGGAGCCCGGCTCGGTAGATGATGCGCCTCCACAGGGAACCGAGTATCTCGTTGGACGGAACGAAGGAAGCGCCGGCAATGATGGCGCTGCTGTTGGCGAGCTCTCCACTGGGCGCGAACCCCGGTTCGCTCACCTTCAACCCGGACCACGCGCGTTGCCTGTACTCCACACCCACGGTCCAATGGTCGTTGAACACGGTGAAACCGGCACCGATACCCAGCGGAAGGGTCCAGGAGCCGGTCTCGTTCCCGACGAAATAGGCGGTGTCCAGTGGGACCTCGATCCCGGAACCGCTGAAGCCGTATGTGTTCGCCACATCCGTTCGGCGCGCACGGATGCGCATGGGCAGTTCGGCGTTCAGTCCTGCCAGGAAGTAGAGTCCGCGATCATCCTTGGTCCGCCGCTTGCGCAGATCACCCTGGTATTGGAGACCCACGTCCGTTGTGGGATCCCGGATGACCATGGTGCTGACCATGCTGGTCGCGTAGAAACCCTGGCCCGAGGGGAAGACCGCCGTCCGCGACCGCTCGACCCGTCCGAATAGATAACCCAGGTTCGCTCCGATCGAAAAGCGGTGTCCGTTGGCCAACGAATCACGCTTCTGGCTCAACACATATCCGGCACCCAGCAGGGCCTGATCCAGGCCTCCATCGCCGGAGTAGGTGAAGGTGGCCAAGGTGGAATTACCAGGAATGATGCTCGTCTCCTTCAGGAGGTAGTTCACCTTGCTGAGAGGGCGGACCGCGATCCCCAAGCCCCAGCGACCACTGCCGAACGGGATCCCGAGCGAAAGGCCGTACAGGTCGGTGTTGCGCCCGTTCCGTGAATAGGTGGTGGAGGACAGCTGACCGCTGCGAACCCCCAGCCCCATTTCGAAGGTGGGGCGGAAGAGCGATGGGTAGGATGCCGGGTTGGCGTATACCGTGCTCGCCGGATCGATCACCGCCGCACCGAGCCCACCCATCATCGTCTGGGCCATCGGGACCGAACCGGTCAACTCCCCGAACCCATAAGCGGAGTAAGGGGACCCACTACCCTGCTGTCCCTGTGCCATCGACCGGGTCGGCAGCAACAGGGCCAGGGCGGCCGCCATACGTGCGATGGTGTTGAAGCAATGCATGATAACCTTCCAGGGTGAGCTGCGGGAGCGCAAAGATGCCACTTTCCAAACCGCGCACGAACCGCAAAGCATCGCCGCCCGTGAGCACAACGGCCAGATCCGCGACCTGTTGCCCCACCCGCCGGATGAGCCCTTCGAGTTCTCCAAGGATGCCGAAGTGGATGCCAGCGGCGAGCGAGGCCTCGGTATCCGCACCCAGCAGCGCCGGATGATGCGCGGGGCTGATGAGCGGAAGGCGCGCGCTGTAAGCGTTCAGGGCGCGGGCCCTCATGTGCATTCCCGGGGAGATGCCCCCACCCACGTAAGTCCCGTCCGCATGACACAGGTCGAAGGTGATGCAGGTGCCCAGGTCGAACACGAGCACCGGACGCCCCGGGAACCGACGCACTGCCGCCACCGCATTGGCGAGCCTGTCCGCGCCGAGGGTGAGCGGCGTGGCATATGTACTCCGGATCGGTGCCGGTGTCGCGCCGGTGACCACCAGTACCGGAGCCAGTCCACCGAGGGTGCGCACGAGGCCTTCATCCGCTGCAGCGGTGGAACCCAACGCGATACCGACGAGGTCCCTTCCGGCGATGAAGGTGCTCACAGCAGCCAGGTCTCCGTTGTTCACCGCCCCCTGCGCGACCAGGCGTCCGTGCTCGAAAAGTCCAAGCTTGGTGCGGGTGTTGCCCACATCGAGGATAAGATCCCGTTCGAGCACTGGCATGGTTCGTTCCCTTGTCTATCTTTGCCGCCCTGTTCGCCGGAGACCGTACCAGCGGTGGTGGACGAAGTTCGGTGCCTTAGCTCAGCTGGTAGAGCAATGGATTGAAAATCCATGTGTCCCCAGTTCGATTCTGGGAGGCACCACCCCGAAGGACCCCGCCCACCTGCGGGGTCTTTCCATTCCCGGGACCGCGGATCATGTTCCCCGGGCCAGCCACTCCTTCACCATGGCCAGGTGACCCTGTTTCACCGGTTCCCGCAAGCGTTTGTTCGTCGCCGTGAAATACTTGTGCCGTTCGAGGAAACGGAGCTGCAGCTCATTCCACTCGCGCTCGGTGCTCAACACGCCATAGTGCTTCATCTCCGCAAAAAGGGTCGCACCGATCCGCTCGAAGTCCCCGCGCCCCAGGTAGTCGAGATCGGCGTCGCACAGGATCCGCGCCAGCTTGTTCCGAGGGGTCTGCGGGATCTTCGTGGCCATGATCATGTCGCAGATCAGCTCGATCTGGTCCGGATCGAAGCCGAAGCCCGGCAGTTTCTCGCGCACCAGTTCACACCCCGCCTTCTCATGTTCAAGGTCCTGGACGGTGAACCCGGAATCGTGGTACAGCGCCGCGATCTTCAACAGGACCAACCCATCCCCCGTCACACCCTCCTGCTCGGCGATGTCCACGGCACTTGCATAGACATCCAGCGTGTGTTCCAGACAGTGATAGGTCCTCGCCGCGGGCAGCTCATCGCGCAACCTGCGCAGGATGTAGGATCGTGCGGCTTGTGGGTCCATCGAAGCGTGGGCAAGATAAGCACCCGGACCTGAGCCGCCTGATACCTTTGACACATCAAAATGCCCCGTTCAGCCCGCCGGACCTACCTGCTCTTCGGGGCGCTCACCTTGTACGTGGTGCTTCAATTCCTCTGGTGGGCCGTCCTGCTGATGCGCAAGGAGCACGAGATCGCCGATCTCTCACTTCAGGTGCGCGCCCTCGGTGGCCACGCCGACCACCCGCTCGATGCCTCGAACGCCCTTCGCATGATCACGGGAGAGGGGGTCGTCTTCCTGGTGCTCCTGCTGGGCATGCTCTTCCTCACCTTCCGCGGCATCCGGCGTGAACTGCGGCTGGCCCGAACTCAGCGGAACTTCCTCATGGCGGTGACGCACGAACTGCGCACGCCCATCGCAGCCATCAAACTGCAGTTGCAGACCATTCAACGTGCGGGCATTTCCGACGAACAACGCGACATACTGCGCGGACAGGCCTTGGCGGAGGTGGACAGACTGGGCGCGCTCACGGACAAGGTGCTCCTCGCCACCAGTGCCCAGGACGGGGTCCTTGACATGGACCTTCAGGAAGTGGAGGTGATGGGGCTTCTCCGGAGCGTGGTGGACCGTGCCCGAGTGCAGATCGCCCCGCATCACACGATCGAGCTCAAGGGTCCGGAACGATTCGTGGCGTTGAGCGATCACAAAGCGCTGCACAGCATCGCGGACAACCTCATTGAGAACGCAGCGAAGTACGCCCCACAGGGATCGCGAATAACGATCGAGGTGACCAAGGGACGCGAAGGCTGGCGCATGACCGTGGGTGATGAAGGACCGGGGATCCCGGAGGAGGAACGCGGGAGGATCTTCGAACGTTTCTACCGGGGCGGGAACGAGGAAACGCGGAGGGCGAAAGGAACCGGTTTGGGACTCTACATCGTGCAACGCCTTGTACACCGCCTTGGCGGTGATATCCACGTGGGACAGGCCTCGCCCACCGGGGCTATCTTCGCGGCCTCCTTTCCCGATCGCTGATGCCACCGCACAAAGTCGTCCTCATCATCATGGACGGATGGGGCCTCGGAGCCGGAGACCGCACCGATGCGGTGGCCGCCGCCGACACCCCGTTCATCGATGGTCTGTACCGCTCCGCCCCCCATGCCACGCTCCTTACGGATGGCACTCACGTCGGCCTGCCGGCCGGCCAAATGGGGAATAGCGAGGTGGGGCACCTGAACATCGGCGCCGGTCGCGTGGTCTTCCAGGACCTCATGCGCGTGAACAATGCCATCGCCGATGGCTCAATGGAGCGCGACCCTGTCCTGCAGGCGGCCTTCGAACACGCCAGATCGCCCGGACGTCGCCTGCACCTCATGGGCCTTCTTTCGGACGGTGGTGTGCATGCTCTTCGGAGCCACGCCGAGGCGATCTGCAGGATGGCCCAGCGTTCAGGTGTCACGGAGGTCTTCGTACACGCCTTCACCGATGGCCGCGATGCCGATCCGCGCAGCGGACTGGGCTACGCCGAACGTTTCCTGCAGGACGTCACCGGTACCGGTGCGCGGATCGCCTCGGTCACCGGCCGTTACTACGCCATGGACCGCGACAAGCGATGGGAACGCGTGGCCCGTGCGTACAACGTGCTCGTTCACGGGCAGGGGATCCCTGTCACCGACCCGCTGGACGCCTTCCGGAGCAGCTATGCCGAGGGCAGGACCGACGAGTTCATTGATCCGCACGTCGTGGTGAACGAAGATGGCACACCCATCGCGACGATCCGTCCCGATGATGTGGTGCTGTGCTTCAACTTCCGCACCGACCGTTGTCGCGAGATCACCCAGGCACTCACCCAGCAGGCCTTCCCCGACTTCCACATGCAGCCGCTCAAACTGCATTATGTGACCATGACGGAGTATGACAGCACCTACCGCGATGTGCATGTGCTCTTCCGGAAGGATGATCTGCGCATGACGATCGGTGAGGTCATGGCCGTTGCGGGCAAGCGTCAGATCCGCATCGCGGAGACCGAGAAGTACCCGCATGTGAGCTTCTTCTTCAGTGGTGGTCGCGAGGAACCGTTCCCCGGCGAATCGCGGATCCTGATCCCTTCACCCAAGGTGGCCACCTATGACCTGGCACCCGAGATGAGCGCACAGGGGATCACGGATGCGATCGTCGCCGAGTTGGGAAAAGGCGAGGTGGACTTCGTGGCACTGAACTTCGCCAACCCGGACATGGTGGGCCACACGGGCGTGTTCAAGGCCATCGTTCAGGCGGTGGAGACGACGGATCGGTGCGTACGACAGGTGGTGGAGGCCGGCAGGTCCAAAGGATACTCGTTCGTGATCATCGCGGACCATGGCAATGCCGACAAGGCGCTCAACCCGGACGGTACGCCGAACACGGCACATAGTACGAATCCGGTACCCGTGATCATCATCGACGACCGGCCTTTCACCGTACGCAACGGGATACTGGCCGACGTTGCACCGACGATCCTCGAATTGATGGACATGAAGAAGCCCGCCGAGATGACGGGCTCCTCCCTGTTGATGCGCTAGTCGATCACTTCCGAAGGATCGTCACATGCCCGGTGTAGGGCTTGTCATGCCGGTCCACGATGACCTCGTAGAAGTAGGTGCCGTCCGGAACATCGATCGCCGCCCAATTGTTGCGGTAGTTGTTCGCCTCGAAGACCACCTGTCCCCATCGATTGAACACCTTCACGGTGTTCGTGGTGCTGGTGATACCCTCGATCACGAAGCGATCGTTCTGGCCGTCGTTGTTCGGAGTGAACACGTTCGGAACAATGATGTCGCATTCCACGATGATGGTCGCGCTGGCCGTGGCCGTGCGTCCACAGGCATCCGTCGCGGTGACCACGTACGTGGCTCCGAGCTCGGTGGACCCGTATGCGACGGAGCCCTCCGCCCCGGTGCTCCAGGTCAGGACAAGCCCACCGAAACCACCGCTTGCCGTTGCCACGATGGGCACGCTGTCAGGGCTGCACTCGACCACCTGGTCCCCATCCGTCACCACCAGGATCTCCGGTGCATCAAGGATGGTGATGGTGACCGAAGCACTGACCGTGCGGCCGCAGGCATCCGTGAAGCTGGCCGTGATGATCGCCATCTCGCCATCATCATCCACACCATCCTCCAACGGTTCGAACGGCACCTGGATGTTCAACACCCCATCGGGAATGATCCGCTGCAGGGGCTGATCGAAGTCAACCCCGTTGCTGGCGCCACCTGCGTAGGTCATATCGAGGGTGAGGGCTCCCTGCACCGCCAGAGGGCGGATGATATTGATGGTCGTGCTGCCACAGGCTTCCGTGACGGTGTTCGGACCCTGGATGGACATGTTCAAGGGGGGGGCTGGCAGCAAGCCCACGTTGAAGGTGGCCACCGCGGTATTGCCGCAGTCATCGGTCACTTCCACCGCGTAGCTGGTGGCAGCCGTGGGGCTCACCACGTACGTGTTCCCCGTACTGGCGTCAGGCCATTCAAAGGTGTAGGGGGCATACCCGCCCGTCGCCACGGCGGTCAGTGTGGTGCTCGCGCCGCAAGCGATGGTCGGAGAAGCTCCCGTGGTGACCAGGGCTTGCGCCTGCGTGATCTGGAAGGTGAAATCAGCGATGCTGAATCCACCGTTGCAGATGGAGACATCACCCAAGCTCAGGATCAAGCTCTCCAAACCATCCGGATCCTGGAAGAAGGTCGTGGTGTGGCTCACCATGCTCTCGCCCACGGCGAAGATGACCTGGTCCGGCAGCGGATCGAAGTCCGTACCTACTTCCGCCTGTCCATTGTAGTTCAGGTAGATCGTGTCCGGATAGGCCGTTCCACCGGATCGCGCGAAGTTGAACGTGACCTCGTAGCAGCTTTCCTGGATGCTGTTGCCCGTGACGGTGGGGCTCGGCGCAACGGTCACACTGAATGGGTTCGGAGCCGGGATGACCGTGACCGGCACCTCGGTGAAAGTGGACAGGCCGCAGTTGTCGAAGATCGTCACCGGGTAGCTTGTATCGGAGAGCGGGGCTACCAGGATCGTCGGATCGGTGCCCAGGCCGTTCCCCCATTCGAAGGTGTAGTTCCCATAGCCGCCGGAAACGGTTGGCGAGATCTCCACAGCACCACCGCAATCAACACTGAAGGGCGTCCCTTCGGCGATCAGGAATGGCGCCTCGGCGATGTTGAAGACGAAGACGTTCTCGATCGTATCGCCGATGCACGAGATGCCCACTACCGTGATGATGATCGTCTCGTCCGTATCCTCGTCGATGGGTGCATTGAAGGTGAACAGGTTCGTGCTTTCCCCAGCGGCGAAGATGACCTCCTCAGGCAAGGCTGGAACGATATCCAACCCGTTCGTGAAGGTGCCCGAGTAGGTCACCTGGAAGGTGTCGGCCTCGGTGACCTCACCCACGCGCAGGAAAGTGAGCTCCATGGGGAAGCAGCTCTCGAACATGGTGTTGCCAACGATACCGGGGCCTGGCGTGAGCGAGGGCACGAAAGGCGCACTGGTGAAGCTGCCACCTTCCAGGAAGACCGCGGAATCGTACGCCGTATCCGTGTCGCCGAAGGTGCCGCCCGCATCAGCGATGGCGAGTTTGATGTGATAGGTCTGGCCGCATTGAACGGCGGACCTTGCGGTGAGCACCACGGTCATCCCGCCGAAGGCCACGGTCTGGCCCACACTGTTGTTCACGTAATACTCCGGGTTCACCGCCGGACAGGTCGGGTTGTTGGGATCGTTCCCCTGACCACTGTTCACGTTGGCGATCGTCACCGGTGTCACCCCATCAGGCAGCACGGCGATATTGATCGCACCATTGCTGTATGGTCCGGAGATGCCCGGTCCGCTCAGGAAGAAGCCGAAGGCATCGTTGAACGAACACACGAAGGTGGGGTACTCCTCCGAGGCAAAGACGTAATTGAACTTCACCGAATCACCCACCGGGACGAAATCGAACTCGAGGATGCTGTAATTGGTGAGGTTGCCTCCCATGATCGCCTCCAGATCGGGGTCGTTGCCGTTGTTCCCGATATCGTCCGAGGAGAAGTTGTCCGACGGACCGATGGCTGATGACGGAAAGCCCGTGGACAACAGTACACCGGAGTCAATGCCCAGGTCGCCCACCTGCGTGAAAGAGGCGCTGCCCGGTTGTGCGGTACCCGGTTGTGGCACCCCGTTGTAGGTGATGTTGCTTACGGTGACACCGCTGCCGAGCAGGACATCCTGCACGAGTTGCGTAGGGGTGAGCGCGGGGTTCACCACGAGCTGCCCATGGGTCATACCGACCATGGTCGCTCCGATCACGGTCACCAGTATCTTCAGAGAACGCTTTTCCATGTGGGCTGCTAGTCCTGTGTGCCTTTCAACAATGTAACATGTCCGATCCCTTCGGTGGACGGGAAGTACCTGCCGGTCGCACGGTACTTGTATACGTACACACCCGTGGTCCCTACTCCGCTGCCGTTCACCTCCCCGTTCCAAGGAACGTCCACCTTGTCGGTGTAGTAGATCTGCTCGCCCCAGCGGTCGAACACGGTCATCTCGAAGGATTCGATGGCGTTGCCGACAGGTCCGAAGAAGTCATTACGTCCGTCACCATCGGGCGTGAAGGCGTTGGGGAAGTAGAGATGTGCCGGTGGCTGCAGCAGGACGGAATCCTCCGCCGTGCAACCGCTCTCCGTCGTGACCCGCAGGGTCACCCAATGGTCCTCCAGGTCGAGGTAGCTGTGGTAGACATGCTCCTGGCGATAACGTGATCCATCACCCATGTCCCACACGTGGTTCATGGCCGGAGGCACGGTGGAAGCACGTACATGCCAATCGTCCTGACCGAGGTTCTCCGTGGTGATGAAGGTGTACGGTGCCTCCACCTCCACACGCACCAGGCCCGCCTGCACAGCCCCGCAACGGTCGGTGACGAGCACCGGGTAGGAGGAGGTCTCCTCAGGCTCCACGGCCATCACCGGGTCGGTGAATTCGTGCAAGGGCCATTCAATGGTGTAGTATCCCGAACCTCCCTGCACTTCCACCGCGACGGTCGTGCTGTCGCCGAGGCATATCAGTTGATCCGGTGTGGTGGTGATCCCGAAGGGAGCGTATTGAGGGACCCGCGTCCACAGCTCCGCATCGCCGACCGTACCGCATTGGTCCTCCACCGTGATGGTGTACCGTGCATCGTTCGGCACACCCACCTCAAGGTCATAACCCATGCTCATCACCTGGGCATCCTGGTCGGTCCATGTGATGGTGTACACTCCGTTCCCACCGGTGATGTCCGTGATGACCAGCATGGCCGTGTCCTCGCGACAGATCACCGTGACGTCGCCTTCTGTGGCGATGACGATTGGGTCGAGCGGGGTCATGGTGACGAGCACGCTGTCCTCCACCGAGGATCCGCACCCTTCCGTGACGACCACCTCGTACCATGCCTCATCCGCGGATGGCACGGTGATCGTTGCGCTGCTACCCGCCGGCGCACCGTTCAAGGTCCACGCATAGGTGTACTCCCCGTTCCCACCTGTGGCATTCACCACGGATATCTGGTCCGACCCGAGACAGGGGATGGACGTCGCCGGGGACACTTCGATATCCAGCGGTTCATAAACCGGCAGGTTCACGAACAAGGTCCCATAGAAGGGCTCCACATTGCAGCCGTCGGTAACCGTGAAGTCATAGGCCGTGGTCACCTCCGGGGATACCGTGATGGTCGGGGTCGTTTCGCCGGTGCTCCAGAGGAACTCATACGCACCCACCCCTCCGAAGATGGCCGGTGCCAGCACATTGACATCTCCGCAGGTCGCATTGATGTCCTCCCCTTCCGCCCACAGCGGATCCGGGCTCACGATATCGAAGTTGAAGGTGGTCTCCACATTCGTGCTGGCGCAGACCACGAGCTGGTTGATGGTGATGATCATCGTCTCCGGACCATCCGCATCGAGGGGCACGTCCAGCAGGAAGGTGACCGTACTGTCCTCCGCGGCGAAATCCAGCTGGGAAGGCAGGGCGGGACTGTAATCCACGCCCGGTGTCGCTGTACCACCCACTGAGATGGTGACCGTTTCAGCGAGCGACAGGTCACCCTGGCGGGTGAAGGTCAGTTCCACCGGGACGCAACCCTCGTTGATCGTGGTACCTACGATGCCGGGTCCAGGCGTCAGCGTGGGGATCACCTGGCCGCTGCTGGAGAAGCTGCCCGCTTCCAGGAAGACACCGGAGTCATAGGACTCATCGAATCCATCGCCGATCGCCAATTTGATGTGATACTGCTGACCACATTGAACCAGGGCGAAGGCGGTCAGGACGGTGGTGAAGCCGTCGTATGTGACGATCGTGCCCGTTTGCGACTCGTTGTCGACATAGTACACACTGTTCGACTGCCAGTTGGGGTCGAAGGCCGCGCAGTCCGGTTCGTCGCCGGGGTTCGAGGCCTCCCCGCTGTTGAGGGTGTTGATCGATACCGGAATGCTCGTGCCGGGTATCAGTGCGATGTTCACGGCCCCACCCGAGAAGGGTCCTGCGATGCCGGGACCGCTCAGGAAGAAGCCGAAGGCATCATTGTAGTTCGAGCACGTGAAACTGGGGTATTCCTCCGAGCCGAACACATAGCGGAACTGGAGTGAATCACCCGTGGGCACGAAGTCGAACTCCAAAATGGCCGCATCATTGATGGCCTGGCCTGAGAGCAGTTCCAGATCCGCATCGGATCCTCCGCCCATCTGGTTCGAAGCGAAATCGTCCACATCACCATTCGCCCCATAATCAAAGTTGTCCGGGTCGCTGACCACCAGGCCACTACTGAGGATGAGACCCGCCTCCAGACCGAGGTTCGAGCCGGCCGGTGCGATGAAACTCCCGGCCTGTTCACTCACCGGAGCCATGGCAACCCCGTTGAAGGTGATGTTGCTCACCGTGACACCTCCCCCGAGCAGGACGTTCTGCACCAACTGCTCCGGTGTCAGGGTCCCATCCACCAAGAGCTGGGCAGGAAGAGAAGAGCCAAGAACGCCGCCGAAGGACAGGGCGATGGTGCGTAGGAATGTCCGCATTTGAACAGATCGCTGTGAAGATAGGTGGTCGGATCTTTCCAAGGACCGGATCAACGCCCATTTGGTTGCCTATCCCATGCTTCCCGACCCCGGCCCGGCTACCCGGCTATCTTTGGCGACTTCCAATCCCTATCGCCCGTGCAAGCCTTGGACACCTACATCAAGACGAACGAAGCCCGTTTCCTGGACGAACTGTTGGACCTGCTCCGCATCCCAAGTGTGAGCGCCGACCCCAAATTCAAGGCGGACGTGGCCCGGTGCGCCGAGGCCGTGAAGCAGCGCATGATGGAGGCCGGCTTGGAGAAAGTGGAGGTATGCCCCACCGCCGGGCACCCCATCGTCTATGGCGAACGCATTGTCGACCCGTCCAAGCCGACCGTACTGGTCTATGGCCATTACGATGTACAACCAGCTGACCCTCTGGAACTTTGGCACAGCGGCCCCTTTGAGCCGGTGATCAAGGACGGCATGATCTACGCTCGGGGCAGCGCCGATGACAAAGGCCAGTTCTACATGCACGTGAAGGCCATCGAGACCATGATGAAGAACGGCGGCCTGCCCTGCAATGTGAAGGTGATGATCGAAGGTGAAGAAGAGGTGGGCAGTGACAACCTCGGCGAGTTCGTGAAGGCGAACAAGGAACGTCTGAAGGCCGATGTGGTCCTGATCAGCGACACCGCCATGATCGCCAACGACGTGCCCAGCATCAATACCGGGCTGCGCGGCCTCAGCTACGTAGAGGTGGAGGTGACCGGCCCGAACCGCGACCTGCACAGCGGGGTGTATGGTGGCGCCGTCTCCAACCCGATCAATGCCCTGTGCGAGATGATCGCCAGCTTGCACGATCAGGACCGGCGCATCACCATCCCGGGCTTCTACGATGCCGTCAAGGAGCTCAGCAAGGCGGAACGGGACGCACTGGCCGAGGCGCCATTCGATGAAGCGGAATACATGAAGGACCTCGGCATCCAGGATGTACGGGGTGAGAAGGGCTACACCACGGAAGAGCGCAGCAGCATCCGCCCCACCCTTGATGTGAACGGCATCTGGGGCGGCTACATCGGTGAGGGCGCCAAGACCGTCCTTCCGTCGAAAGCCTTCGCCAAGATCAGCATGCGTCTGGTGCCCGATCAGAAGAGCGAGGCCATCACCAAGCTCTTCAAGGACCACTTCGAGAAGATCGCTCCCCCCGGTGTGAAGGTGGAGGTCCGCCCGCACCACGGCGGCGAGGCGGCGGTGACCCCGATCGACAGCCCGGCCTATCAGGCCGCCAGCAAGGCCATGGAAGAGACCTTCGGCAAGAAGCCCATCCCCACTCGTGGCGGAGGGAGCATTCCCATCGTGGCACTGTTCGAAGCGGAACTCGGGCTCAAGACCGTGCTCTTCGGGTTCGGTTTGGATAGCGACAACATCCACAGCCCGAACGAGAAGTACGGCGTGTTCAACTACCTCCAGGGGATCAAGACCATCCCGCGCTTCTTCCACCACTATGCGGCTTCGGCGAAGTGAGTTCCCAGGAGCAGGGGCCATGCGCCGGCTCCTGCCCCTGCTCCTTTCCATGTCCCTTTCCTCCTGCCTCAGCTACAAGGAGGTGGAGCTGATCGATGTGACGGACATCCGGGTGGAGCGATTGGACGCACGCGGGGTGGCCGTGCGCGTGAACGCCTTGGTGAATAACCCCAACAACTACCGCATCCATGCGCAGGAACCGGACGTGGACCTCTACCTGAACGACAAGTTCATCGGCAAGGGCGTGCTCGATTCGGTGATCACCTTGCTGCCGAAGACCACGCAGGTCTATTCCATCCCGATGCATGCCGAACTGCAGGGCGGATCCCTGTTGATGGTGCTGCTTTCGGGGGCACTTGGTGGCAACGAGGTGAAGCTCGCGGCCAAAGGCACGGTGGTCGGGCGCGTGGGACTCTTCCGAAAGCGCTTCCCCTTCGAATTCGAAGAGACCATCGACCCGTGATCACTCATCTTCAGACCGGCCGTAGCGCTGGTAGGTGGTGATGACCTCATAGCCGAGCAGACCTTTCGACACACCGATGAAGTGACCGCCGTAGGGTCCGGGATGGTCCTCGATGGCACCGGTGGCGGAGGTGACCGTTTCACCGGGCGGGAGCTCCTCCTGCTGCATCCAATAGCTGCGGATCTCCAAGATGTCACCGCTGTACGTGGTGATCAAGTAGCGCTCCGGGCCATGCACGAGGAAATTCAGCCAGAGCAGGAGGCTGATCACGAAAGGCCCGACCGCCAGCAGGTTGAAGAGGAACCACTCCAACCGCTCCATGCCCAGCCGAAGGCCCACACGCCCGTAGGGCAGCAGGTTCCCCACGAAGGCGAAGAGCGCGAACCACCGGACCAGCTCGGCATAGCGGATGAGCGTCCGTCCCGCTGCTGCCCAGAACGTGATGATCAGCACGAAGATGCCCAGGGCCATGAGCGTACCCGGCCACGACTGGTCGCGCACCGTGGCTTCCACCATGCGCTGTTGATGCCTGCGATCCTGAACCGGCCGGTGGCGCTGCGGGAGGTCGTTGCTTTGATGGGCCATTGGTGATGGTCGCTTCCGGATGCAAGGAAAGGCATCCGCGGCCAATGCCGATCGGTCATACTCGGATCCATGTCACACCCCGGCAACCGCCTTGCGAAGGAGAGCAGCCCCTATCTGCTCCAGCACGCGCACAACCCGGTGGACTGGTATCCCTGGGGTGACGAGGCCTTCGCAAAG
Source organism: Bacteroidota bacterium (assembly GCA_029573495.1). Classification (GTDB taxonomy): domain Bacteria; phylum Bacteroidota; class Bacteroidia; order Flavobacteriales_F; family PHOS-HE28; genus PHOS-HE28. Next base: position 48,017 of record JAKQEI010000160.1, read on the forward strand.
GCGAAGGAGCTGGACCGACTGGTGCTGGTGAGCATCGGTTACAGCAGCTGCCACTGGTGCCATGTGATGGAACGCGAGTCGTTCATGGATGTGGATGTGGCCCGTGTGATGAACGAGCGCTTCGTATGCATCAAGGTGGACCGGGAGGAACGCCCCGACGTCGACCAGGTGTACATGCAGGCGGTACAGCTCATGACCAACCGCGGTGGCTGGCCGTTGAACTGCTTCACCCTGCCCGATGGCCGACCGGTGTACGGCGGCACCTACTTCACCCGCGACCAATGGTTGCAGGTCCTGGACCAGCTGGCCACGACGCATGCGCAGGATCCGGAACGCGTCCGGTCCTATGCCGATCGGTTGCAACAGGGCATGGCCTCCCTGCGCATCCTACCAGCGGTCGAGGACGGATCCGTGGAGCACCGCGCGGCACTGCGGGCGATGGTGGACCGATGGCGCCAGCAGTTCGACCCGATCGATGGCGGTCCGGACAAGGTGCCGAAGTTCCCGATGCCGGACAACTACCGCTTCCTGCTACGCTATGCCTGGCTCACCGATGATGCCGAGCTCAAGCGCCATGTGGAACTCACCCTGGACCGCATGGCCCTCGGTGGCCTATTCGACCAGGTGGGCGGCGGCTTCGCGCGGTACAGCACGGACAACAGCTGGAAGGTGCCGCACTTCGAGAAGATGCTCTACGACAACGCGCAGCTCGTGTCGTTGTACAGCCAGGCCTACCAAGCGTTCAAGAAGCCCTTGTACAAGGAGACGGTGGAGCGGACGATCGCCTTCATGGAACGCGAGATGACCTCGCCGGAGGGCGCGTTCTACAGTGCGTTGGACGCCGATAGTGAAGGTGAGGAAGGACGCTTCTACATCTGGACGGAGGAGGAGTTGAAAGATGCGCTCGGCGCAGACCTCGACTTCGCGACACGCTATTATGGCATCGGTCCGCGAACCTTGTGGGAACACGGGCGCCACATCCTCATGCGCCAGCTGGACAACGAGCGCTTCGCGGAACAGGAAGGTCTCGCGCTGGCGGAGGTGCGGACACGTGCGGGAACGATCAACACCAAGCTGCTGCACGCCCGGTCGACGCGTCCACGCCCCGGACTCGACGACAAGTCGCTGACCTCGTGGAACGCGCTGATGGTGACCGGGCTCTGTGATGCGTACGAGGTCTTCGGCGAGAAGCGCTATTTCGACGCCGCTGTCCGCGCCATGGAACTGATCATCGCCAAGTGCCAGCGCAACAATGGCGGCTTGTGGCACTTGTACAAGGATGGCAAGGCCTCGATCAACGGCTTCCTCGAGGACTATTGTTCCTGTATCGAAGCGCTCATCGCCCTGTACGGCATCACCTTCGAGGAACGCTGGCTGGAGAAGGCCCGGTCCATCGCGGAGCATGCGATCCGGCACTTCCACGATGACAGCACCGGCCTCTTCAACTTCACCAGCGACCTCGATCCAGCGCTCATCACCCGGCCGCTCGAGCTGCACGACAATGTGATACCGAGCAGCAACAGCAGCCTTTCCAACGGCTTGTTCCTGCTGGGCACCCTCTTCGATGATGCCCGCTACCTCGAGCTGAGCGAACGCGCACTTCGTGCCGGCACGGGCCAGCTCGCCATCCACCCCACGGCACATTCGCACTGGGCACAGGGGCTGCTCTGGCGTGCGTTCCCATTCCACGAGATCGCCATCACCGGCCCCAATGCGCTCGACCTGCGCGCCGGCTTCGCACCACATTACATCCCGAACCGGATCTTCCTCGGAGGCACGGAACCGGGAGGTCTGCCGTTGTTGAACGACAAGCACCTGCCCGCCGGTACGATCTTCGTATGCGTGGAGCGTTCATGCCAGTTGCCCGTGAACACCGTGGAGGCCGCTCTTCCCCTGATCCAATGATCCGTATTCCGCTCTTCCTCCTGTTCTTATCGTACTCGCTGCAGGGTGATGCACAGGCGCTTCTGGTCCTTCCAGGCACAGGCCCTTCGCACGAACTGCAATTCAACCCGCTCTTCATCCAGCGCAACAACATCGCGAGCATCACCGGCCAGCGCCTGGTGAAGCGCGATGGGGAGCCGATGCGCGAACAGAAGGAGCGCTACCTGTACCGCTTCAACCCGAGCGGCCTGCCCGTGTACACCAACCACAGCTACGGCAAGCCGGGAACGGGGACCGACACGGCGAGCACCATCTTCACCTACGACACCGCAGGACGCGTGCGTCGCCGCTTGCGCAACGACCTGAACGGCCACTTCGCCTACGACATCGAGCTGGATGACCAGGGTAGACCGATCCGCGAGACCTATACCCGCATCGAGAACCTCGGGACCGACCGCTACCAGCTCATTCCGGGACAGGTCACGGAGATCAGCGATGAGCATTTCCGTTACGAGATGGTGAACGATACCGTGACACGCAAGCTCTTCACCAACAACCACGGCCTGCCCTTCCGCGAACAGGTGACGACCAGTGACAAGCTGGGCTATGTGCGGCGGATCGAGGACCGCTACCTCATCAGCAACCGGCGTTCGCGCATCAGTTTCAACTACGATGAGAAGGGGCGTGTGGTGGAACGCGTGGACCAGCCCGATCTGGACAAGCCGCACACCACCAGGCGCACCTGGGGATACGACGCGGCGGGGAATGTGATCGAGGGCATGTTGTGGCATGATGACCGCGCCATGGAACGCGAAGAATACCTGTACGACGCGAACACCATGTGGCTCACCGCACGCCTGACCAAGGACCTGACGGTGGGCGTGATCCATGTGGTACGTTTCACCACCGAACGCCGATGAGAACGAGCCTTCTGCTGACCACCCTCCTGTTCGCCATCGCGCTGCACGCGCAGCAGACGGTGGTGCGTTACGCGTACGGCCCGTTCGGTAGTCTTGGTGATGCGGCCTATGTGGTGGAGAACGGGCGCATCTACCAGGCCTGTGGCCCGTTCGGTACCAAGGGGACCTGCCTGTACGTGTATGACGACGAGGCGGTGTACCGCAGCGCGGACGCGAACGGTCAGCGTGGAACCGGCCTCTTCCGGATGGAGGGCGACAAGTTCTTCCGATGTTCCGGTGCCTTCTGCACGCGGGGCGCCTGCGTGCTGATGCTGGACAAGCAGAAGGTGTTCCGCGCGGACGGCGCGTTCTGCAACAAGACCGATGGCGGCTTCGTGCTGGATGGGAACACCATCTTCATGGGTGAAGGCCCCTTCTGCAACAAGGCCGATGCCCTCCTGCAGGTGCAGAGCGGGATCCCGATGATCGCCCTGCTCGCGATCCTCGCCACCATCTGATCAGATCAAGCGACTTCCGTTCGGTACCGGCCGCTCCAACGCCGCTAGCACGATGTCGCCATCCACATCCGCGAAGCCGGTGACGAGGCATTCGCTCAGCACCCGACCCACTTGTTTCGGTGGGAAGTTGATGACCGCGATCACCTGACGTCCGATCAAGTCCTCCTTCGCGTAAAGCTTCGTGAGCTGCGCGCTGCTGCGCTTGATACCGTATGGTCCGAAGTCGATGGTGAGCACGTAGGCGGGTTTGCGTGCTTCGGGCAGGTCAGTGGCTTCCAGCACCGTACCCACACACAGATGCACACGCTCGAAGTCGGCCCAGGAGATGGTATCCATTCGCCAAAGGTGATCGAAGCAGGCCGTCCGGGGTACGTACTTTGCAACAAGACTATATCCCATGCGCCATTCGACCCTCCTCTTCCTGCTGACGTTCTCCGCAAGCCAGGCCCAAGTGCTGGTGGACAGCATCCCCTATCCCGGCGTGAACCAAAGTTTCTGGGGCATCCATGTGACCCCGGACACCATCTTCCTCGGTGCGGACGGCCCCGGCCATGTGGTGTTCAGCAGCCATCAAGGAGAAGTGAACGACTTTCAGCCCACGGGTTTCACCTTCAACCACGGGCTCATCTGGACAGGAACATCCTACCTGATCGCCCAGGATTACACGACCAACGGCGCACACCTCTACGAGGTGGGGCTCGATGGGACCCTGCTGAACACCTGGACCTTCCCGGACGTCATCGGTGGTCACTCCTCGGGCATCGGTGATCTGTGCGCGGACGGTGATGCGGTGTGGTATACGATGTACTCCCCTGACTTCGATGTGTACCCGTATGCGTACGCATACAAGTGGGTGCCCGGCGACCCAGCGCCCATCGATACGGTCCCGCTGCAAGGGGAACAACCGTACGGCATCGCGTTGCGCGGCGATACGCTCTATTACGTGACGGACAACCTCAACGGCGATCTTGAACGCATCTATGCCTACGACCTCGTGAACGAAGTGACGATCGGATCGGTACCGCTGCCGGACAGCGACAATGATCAATCGCCCCGGGGGATGTTCTACGATGGCAGCTATCTATACCTCGTGGCCAACCGCACCGGCGCATCGGCCTTCTCCTACCAGACCATCTTCATCTATGCCTTTGACCCGGCGAATGCGATCTGGGAAACCGCGGCGGACGAGCTGTTAATGGCATCTCCGAACCCGGCGGCGGATCGCACCACGCTCTGGTTGCCGGAGGGCACACATGACCTTTTCATCACCGACGCAGCTGGTCGCATGATCTACGCCAACCGTGCGCGCGGTGAGCGGAACCTGGACCTGGACACGCAGAAATGGGCGCCTGGAAGCTATCAGGTGCGCACCACGGACGACCAAGGCGTGGTCCGCTCGGCGCGATTGATCATCGCGCGCTGAAAGGAGCCCTCACCAGTTCGGCAGCTCGCCGACGATGAAGCCCGCTTTCCCTTCCGGTGTGGGATCGTAATAGAACCCGAATCGCTTGCCCTCCTCGATGGGACCCTTGGCGGTCCCTTCACCTGCCTTCGTGACCAGCTTGAAGGCCAGGGAATGCAATCTGCCTTCCTTGTACTGAAGGTCGGTATAGGTGAGCTCCACGTCCTGTTGCTTCATCCGGTCCTGGATCCGTTGCAGTTCCGCTTCGGAAGTGCCGGGTGTGAAGACGACCTCGATCGCATCGGCGGACCTGGTCTGCGCCTGGGACGTGGACGGGCAGAGGAATGCGATGAAAGCGATGCTGGCGATGGGTAGCAGGAGGCGCGCGTTCATGGTTCTGGACTTGTGGGCATGAAGTTACCACCTTGTCGCGATGGAACGCCAGGGGGCGATCCAAGTGGCCCAGCGGTCAGGAGGATCCATCCCAGAGCAGCCGCGTAACCTTTGCGGACATCCACCGTCCCACAGATGATCATCCTGAACCAGCTCCCGATCATGCGTTGCACCACCCTTCTTGCCTATCTCGCCGCAGTTCCGGTCCTCGCACAACAGGTCCCGAACCCGGACGAGATCCTCATCACCGGGGAACGGCCGCAGGTGCTGCTGGTCGGCACCTTCCATTTCGAGTATTACGACCTCGACGCGCACAAGACCGCCAAGGACAAGCGCGTGAACGTGAAGGAGCCGCAGCGGCAGCAGGAGATGGAGGAACTGGTCGACTACATCGCGCGCTTCAAGCCCACGGCCATCGCTGTGGAAGCCGGGCCGAACACGGGCTGGCTGATGAAGCGCTACCGCGCGTATCTACGAAGCGACTCGCTCCCGCGTGCCGATGAGCGCGAGCAGATCGGCTTCCGCTTGATGAAGCGCTTCGAACTGGACACGCTGTACGGCGTGGATGCGCCCACCCTGCTCTCGGACCTCTGGGACCACCGGGATTCGCTCCAGCTGCATCCGCTCCTCGACAGCATCTACGCGGATTGGGACTTCACCAGCAAAGATGCCATCAGCCGGCGTTACAAAGCCTACTACCGCTCCTTCGACGACTACCACGTGGACCATACGCTGCTGGAGTCCTTCCGCTACCATAACGCCGATAAGACGCTTGACCGCGACTTCGGCGCCTACCTCAACGGCGACTTCAAACTCGGCAAGTACCGCGGCGCCGATGGCCTGGCGATGCACTGGTACGCGCGTAACCTCCGTATCCTTCGTAACATCCAGGAGCTGGAGCTGAAGCCCGAGGACCGCCTCGTGGTGATCTACGGCGCCGGGCACATGGGCATCCTCAAGCACCTGTTCGAGTGCACGCCCGAATTCGAACTGGTGAAGTTCGGGGAGTTGTGAGCCGATGGCTTGGCACACGGATCAGAGATCCGCGGCAATGGGTAAGCCTACATGGTTCCATCGCCCCATGCCCTGTGATGCACGCACTCAGCGTTACTGGAATGAACTGGGACGTTGGTGAACAAGAACCTCAGCGCCCATGCTCAATGCCCCGGATACGGTCTATGCCGACAACATCGTAGAGCGTCGGGTCGAAGTAAATGACCCTATCACCATCCAGTTCCCTTACCCGAACGACATCGTGGTCCTTCCAGAATGGATCTCGCGAAAGACCATGAATATCGAAATCGCCGATGAAGAGCTTCGCCACCACCGGCTCGACCACAAAACGACCGCGGATCCCCGATCGCACCACATGACCTTGGATGAATGCCGCACACAACTTCGCATAACCAACGCAATTCGCAGGGCTCCCAGCATTGAGTTTATGTGGATCGTTGCTCACACGCCCAGTAGAGAAGTGGAGCCTAGCCGCTGTCGTGTCAAGGGCAAGATAGATCGCCTCATCAATACCATCAACCGGCCCTGGTGCGCTTTGGACAGGCTCCACTTCACCGCGTACTCCAACAATGTGGTAATGGACCACGTTGCGAAATACCCATCCACGACAGTACCATAGTCCTGACAGGACACCGGCAAATACCAGCAAGCGCCTCAGCCAGCGCATAACGACATCGTATCAATACCCCCCACCCCCACCCTGCCCGCGCTCGATCGGGTGCCAGGTGGTCTTCACCTCCTGCGTATCGAGGATGAAGTAAGGGCTCTGTGCCTCGCTGCCGCTCCAGTCGCTCACCTTCGGGTACACCACTCGCTTCAAGTTGCAGGTGGCTTCGCTGTCGAGCATGGTGCGCTCCTCCTTGGTGGCATCGGCTACAACGACCGCGTTGATGTCCATGTGAGCGACCAGCGGCTTGAGCAGTTCGCTGCGCAAGCCGGTGAGCAGGTTCACCACGCCGCCGGGCAGGTCGCTGGTGGCGAGCACTTCGGTGAAGGTGACGGCTGGTAATGCGTGCTTCTCGCTGGCCACCACTACGCACGTATTGCCCCCGGCGATCACCGGAGCAATGAGGCTGACGAGTTCCAACAGACCCTTGCTGCCCGCACATTGGATGCCGACCACGCCGGTAGGCTCGTACACACTGAAGTTGAAGTGCGCGCTGTTCGTGGGGTTCACGCTGCTGAAGAGCGCCTGGTACTTGTCGCACCATCCGGCGTAATGAACCCAGCGGTCGATGGCTTGCGCGACCTCCGCTTCCGCTTGTGCCTTGGTGGAGCCGTGCAACACCAGTTCATGCACGAACTGGGCACTGCGGCCTTCGAGCATCTCGCCGATGCGGTAGAGGATCTGGCTGCGGTTGAACGCACTACGCGCAGCCCATCCACCAACAGCACCGCGCGCTGCCACGACCGCATCGCGCACATCCTTGCGGCTGCTGCGGCACACGTTGGCCAGCGGCTTGCCATCCGTCCCCTTGGGCTGGTAGTACCGGCCGCTCTCGGTGCGCGGGAACTTGCCGCCGATGAAGATCTTGTAGGTCTTCATCACCGGCACACGCTCGGACTTGGAGGTGCCGTTGGCGTGGTGTCCGTTCATTTCCGCCTTGATGGTCGCGGGCTTGTTCAGGGTCTTGCTCATGGTCGCTGTTCCGAAGTCAAAGCTAAGGTACCCGCCACCAAGACCAAGACCACGACCCGAACAGCCTATCGGGTCACGACGAAGCGCGCGATGCTGCGGCTGCCGTTGTCATCCAACACCAGCACATAGGCACCGGGTGCCAGGTCGTGAACATCGATGAATCCTGCCGAACGGCCGCGTGCGAGCACCTTCCCATCCAGCCCCATGATCCTGTAGGCTTCCTGCCCAGCCGACGAGAACCGCAGCTGGTCGGCGACCGGGTTGGGATGGATCGGACGCATCTGGTCCTGCAGCGCGGTAATGGCGGTGCTCACATCCGGACTGAAGCGCCAGACCTCGTCCAGGATCGGCGACTGGCCATTGCCGCCGACGATGTACGCGCTATCGGCCACGGTGAACGAGACACCGTTCCTGCGCACGGGGAGCGGAAAGGACGCCACCGGTACCCAGCTGTTGCTGGCCGCATCGTAGCGGTTGAAGTCGTTCCAGTTCTCCACGAAGTCGACGCCGCCGCCCACGTAGCCCTGGTCGCTGATGGTGAAGGCGAAGGCCGTTCGGCGGTTATTCGTGCCGAGGTTCGCGCGTTGCTCCCAGGTGTTCGTGAGCGGGTCGTACGCATAGAAATCGCGGTAGCGCACACCGCTGCTCTCGCCGGTGCCGATGTAGCCCAAGCCACCACTGGCGAAGCCTACGGCCTGGCGGCGCGCATTGCCCGGGAAGTTGGCCCGTTGCGTCCAGGTGTCGGTCGTTGGGTCATAGGCCCAGAAGTCGTTGTACCAGATGGCGTTCGCTGCGCCGGTGCCGTAGTAGCCGATGCCGCCGATGCTGAAGGCCACCCCCGAATTGCGCGGGTTGGCGGGCAGCGAGGCCTTCTGCTGCCAGGTGTCCGACTGCGGATAATAGGCCCAGAGGTCGTTGTAGTCGATGTCGTTCACATTGTCCCAGCCACACAGTACGTATCCGGTATCGCCGATGGAGAATGCGCTGGCGTATTGCCGTGCACCCCCTGGCAGAGGTGCCTTCTGCGTCCACTGATCCGTGGTCGGTTCGTACTCCCAAAGCGCATCCGTGTTGTTGCTGCCATTGAATCCCGTGCACACGTACCCCTTGCCGTCGATGCTGAAGGCGGCCTGCGCGTACCGTTCACCCCCGGGGTGGTCATCGAGCTGCGTCCATATGCCCTGACCGAAGAGATCCACTAAGCGGAACAGAGCGAGAACGAGTGTCGTGTGGCGCATGATCAAGGTTCGATCACCGTAAACCGAGTTGCGAAGAAAGTATGATCGGCGCCACCCGCTCCTTATGCTTCCGCCCGCACGATGCCGAAATTGAACATGGGGGTCTGGAACTTGCCGTAGAGCCGCACCCAGATCGGCAACAGTTGCTCCGTTCCACGTGCGTTGGTGATATCGCCCAGATCGATCATCTCATCTTCGTTCCAGCCGAAGGATCCGAGTAATCCGCGCACCTCGCGTTTCGCGTCGGCATCGTTGCCGCAGAGGAAGAGGTGATGTGTTCCGGGCAGGTCGCGCGGCGCGACCATCAGGAGACAGGTCAAGGTGTTGAGCCCCTTCACCACCTTCAGTTGCGGGAAGGCGCGCTGCAGCTGTTCGCCGAGCGAATCGGTATTGCACACGCTGAGGCTCGGTGGGAAACCCTTCGAGAAGTCAAGCGGATTGCTGATGTCGAGCATCACTTTGCTGCCCAGTTCCTTCTCGCCGGCCAGGTGCAGTGCTTCCATTGCGCCGGATCCGCTGGTGGCGTTCACGAGCAGTTGTCCGTGCGCGGCGGCCTCCGCGAAAGTGCCGAGCTTCACCTTGGGATGCGCGGCCATCCATTCCTTCAGCGGCGGACGGCCCATGCCATCCTTGCCTTCACGCGCCATGCTCTGCTGCGCATCGCGTGTGCCCATCATCACCTCGTGCCCGAGGCTGTCCAGTTTCCCGGCCAAGGTCTGCCCGACCGCGCCCGTTCCGAATACACCGATCTTCATTGTCGTAGCTGTTGGTTGTGTTCCTTTACCCCTGCAAAGTTGATGGGCTGCTATACCCATTACAAGTACTGTCACGAAGGATAGTAGCGGCGACGGATGCCGGTTTCAGCGGCCGCAGGGGATCACGGATCGAACACGAATTATCAACACCATGCTCATCGACGGCGACGAATACCGCATCCGCATGAACGGCCAGGTCTACCACTGCGCGCTGGACGTGACCATGGAACTGGTGGGTGGCAAGTGGAAGACCATCGTGCTGTGGTACCTGCGCAAAGACAAGAAGCGCTTCAGCGAATTGCGCAGGCTGATCCCCGGCATCACCGAGAAGATGCTCAGCATGCAATTGCGGCAGCTTGAGAAGGATGGCTTCGTGAGCCGCACCGTGCACGCCGAAGTGCCGCCCCGCGTGGAATATGCGCTCACACCACTTGGGAAGACACTGCTGCCCCTGCTGGAGGAGATCGCGAAGTGGGGCCGCCTGATGGGCAAGAAGTTCGGCCAGGTGGAGAAAATGGAGCGACCGATGATGAAGAAAGCCAAGCGCAAAGCAGCCGCGGCCTGACCACTGCTCCGATCTACCTTGGCGCAACACAACTCGACCTCATGTCACGACACGTCACCGGCATCGGCGGGCTCTTCTTCCGCTCGGACGACCACAAGGCCTTGGCCAAGTGGTACAATGACCACTTCGGCATCAACGACGAATCGCACGGCTGGATCTGGCAGCAGGATGCCGGCCCCACGGTGTTCTCGCCCTTCAAGAAGGACACCGACTATTTCGGGAGCGACAAGCAGCAGTTCATGCTGAACCTGCGCGTGCAGGACATCGATGGCCTGCTGAAGAAGCTCGAGGCCGGCGGCGTGCGCATCGACCCCAAACGCCAGGACGAGGACTACGGCCGCTTCGCGTGGGTGTATGACCCGGAGGGGAACAAGGTGGAGCTGTGGGAGCCGAAGTAGATCTCGAACAATGAGCGCAGATCAGAAGCCGCAGACCTACCGCGAAGTGATCGACGACCTCGTTCGCGTATGTCGTAAGGAACAAGGACGGATAAGTGCCGATCGCATTCGTGCCGGTGGGGAACCAGAATGCGAGTGAACAGGTGCTTCCGGAACAACATCAGTTGAACCTACTTCTACAACGACTTTCCCCGACAGACCGGAACTGCCTGGCCGACGTTTTGGCCCGTGAGGTGGTCACCGGAGTGTTCGAAACGCTCAAGGTGCTCGAGAAGCATCGTATTGAACCATTCACTGACGGATATGAAGGCAGTCCTTACCACGACTTCGTCGGTCGTCTGAACGGATGGTCTTGGCCGAACGAATGACGCAGTTGGAAATTCTTGACCTGTGGGAGCCGAAGCAGGCCTTGCTTAACTTCGTGGGCATGAAGGAGATCATCTTCGTTGTGGAAGAGTCGCCGGAAGGTGGCTACGAGGCCCGCGCTCTGGACCATTCCATCTTCACGGATGGCGATGACCTGGAACAGTTGAAAGCGAATGTGAAGGATGCCGTGGCCACGCACTTCGATGCCGATCAAATGCCCAAGGTGATCCGCCTGCACATGGTGAAGGAGATCGTGATCGCCGCATGAGGATACCGCGTGACCTCACGGGAAAGGAGCTTATCAAGGCCCTAGGCAAGCTTGGATACGAAGTGACAAGGCAGAGCGGAAGTCACATCCGGTTGACCACTTCACGCAACGGGACGCACCACGTCACCATTCCGGACCATCGGCCGATCAAGGTCGGTACGCTTTCCGGAATACTTGGTGACATCGCGACGCATCATCAAATGGCGCGAGAGGAGTTGTTGACGCTGCTCTTCTGAACGGCCCGCAGGTATGCGCCCCCTCCGCTTCTCCATCAACGTCACCCTGGACGGCTGCTACGACCACACCGTGGGGGTCGCGGACGAGGATCTGCACCGCAACGCGATGGAATACATCGCCGGCTGCGATGCGCTGCTCTTCGGGCGCGTGACCTATGGCATGATGGAGGAAGCGTGGCGGCTGCCCGCGTCGTGGGAGATCCCAGAGTGGATGATGCCCTTCGCAAAGACCATGGACGCGGCAAAGAAGTACGTGGTGAGCAGCACGCTGAAGGAGGTGGATTGGAACTCCGAGCTGGTGCGTGGCGACCTGGCCACTTTCGTTCAGCACCTCAAGCAGCAGCCTGGCAAGGGGATCGGCGTGGGCGGTGTGCAGCTCGCGATGGCCTTGACGGAACTCGGCCTGATCGATGAGTACCAGATCGTGGTGCATCCGCGTATCGCCGGTCGCGGGCCGACCTTGTTCGCGGGTTTATCGAAGATGGTGGACCTGAAGCTCGTGGGTCGGGAGGAGTTCAGTTCGGGGGCGGTGGCGATGCGGTACGAGAATAGGTGAGGCGGTAGGTCTGTTACCTGAGCGTCATGCCGGAAGCCAGGCGAGCGGAGCCCGCTTGTACTGGCCATCCGGCGTCTCACAAATGCCCTGTCTCAATACCGGCATTGGTGAGACTCCGGGTCTTCGGTCGCAAAGCCTCCCTGCGCCCGGAGTGACGTTCGCAAGCGCGACGGGGCACGGTGGTATCACTTCCTCAGGATCTTCTCCATCTTCTTCCCCTTGGCCAGTTCATCCACCAGCTTGTCGAGGTAGCGGATCTTCTGCATGAGCGGATCCTCGATGTCCTCCACGCGGTAGCCGCAGATCACGCCGGTGATCTTGTCCACGTTCGGGTTCAGGCGCGCCTCGGCGAAGAAGGTCCGGAAGTCGGTCTTGTCTGCGAGGATCTTCTTCAGCGCCTTGTCATCGTAGCCCGTGAGCCACGTGATCACCTCATGCAGCTCCGCCACGGTGCGGCCCTTCTTCTCCACCTTGGTGACGTAGTGCGGGTACACGCTGGCGAAGGGCATCTTGAAGACGCGCTCGTTGTTGGCTCCGGGTTTCATAGCACTGCTAAGGTGGCGATCTGTCGTCAGTCTTTGTGTGCGCCGATCTGGGCCGCAGGATCCAACATTATGTCAACTAAGGGCCGGATCTGACGAACGGGACCCGGCGTACGTCATTTCGTCATGCCGACGTGCCAGAATGGCCTATTTTCGGGACAAGTCGTGCGACTTACGCCGTCAGGTAAACGACTTACGCGACAAGTCGTGCGACTTACGCGGTCAGGTAAACGACTTACGTGACAAGTCGCACGACTTACGCGGTCAGGTAAACGACTTACGTGACAAGTCGTGCGACTTACGCGGTCAGGTAAACGACTTACGCGACAAGTCGTGCGACTTACGCCGTCAGGTAAGCGACTTACGCGACAAGTCGTGCGACTTACGCCGTCAGCTAAACGACTTACGTGACAAGTCGTGCGACTTACGCGGTCAGGTAAACGACTTACGTGACAAGTCGTGCGACTTACGCCGTCAGGTAAGCGACTTACGCAGTCAGCTAAGTGACCTGGGAGGACAGATGGATGGCTCACCGGCAGGCTTCGATGGTACCACCGGTACATGCCGGATGCCCTCAGTCCCGCCTGATGCGGTAGAACCCGGCCCGCTCGCCGGGCGTGAACTGCTCACACCGGTACCCGAGCTGGGTGAGGTCCAGCCCGGCCAGCAGGGGTTCGCCCTGGCCGAGCAGCACCGGCGACACGGCCAGGTGCATCTCGTCGATCAGCTTGGCTTGCAGGTATTGGCGCACTGTTGAGGCGCCGCCACCCACGCGGATGTCCTTGTCCCCGGCCGCTTCGCGGGCACGTTCCAGTGCCGCTTCGATCCCCTCGGTAACGAAGTGGAAGACCGTGCCACCCTCCATCACCAGTGAAGGCCGCGGGTGGTGCGTGAGCACAAAGACCGGCACATGGTACACGGGGTTCGGGCCCCACCAGCCTTTCCAACTTTCATCGGGCCAGGGGCCACGCACCGGACCGAACATGTTGCGACCCATGATCCAGGCACCGATGCCCTCCATGCCTTGGGCGGCCATGTCGTTGTCCGTGCCGAGGTCGCCCTCGCCCTTGTTGAAGTGCGTTTGCTGGAAGTACCGGGTTCGGAGCATCCAGGTGTGCAGGTTCTCCGCACCAACGCCGAGCGGGGCCTGCAACGATTGGTCGGGACCGGCACCGTAGCCGTCGAGGGAGATGGTGAAGCTGTGGACGATGAGGCGGGGCATGGGTGAAACGTTGCGCATCAAAGTTGGGCGGTTTCGGTCTGTTTGAGTCGAGTGACGCTAGAGTTAGGCTCTATCACCATTTACATTCGTCGGAGACGTTCCATGAGAGACCTCAAGCAATACAGACTCCTCTTCTCGTGTCCTTCGGACTGTGAAGAGTTCAAGGACACGGTCGTTCACATGCTCTCGATAACCAATCACTTCTGTGAGACGTTTCTTGGCGCTCGTATCGAGTACATATACTACAAGGAGAACGTCCCTTCCGGGACCGCGAATGAGGCGCAAGAAGTCATTAGTAGAAATGTGCGTGGGGAATTTGACATCTACGTTGGTCTGTTTTGGTCTCGACTAGGCACTCCTACGGCTGGACACAAATCGGGGGCGGTAGAAGAGCTCGAGATAGCATATGAAATGAACGATGTGTCCGGTCAGGTGGGAATTCATGTCTACTTCTGCGAGGCCATGATTCCGATGGATCTTTGGAAAACGTCAGCACCTCAGGACATCATGTGGTTGAGGTCGCATGTTGGTGGTCGGGGTACGCTGTTTAAATCATTCACCACAGACACACAACTCCAAAGCCTTCTCAGTGTTGATCTGGTCGCGGATCTAAAGAAGCTGGCACACCGGACCAACGACAGCAAGAAGCGGCATGCCCCTGGGCCATTCGACCCCTCCATAATCGTTGGTTTCTTGGAGAGCATCACTAGGCGGTTCAATGATTTGAAAGAGAGAACTGTTCTGATGTCCGCCTCAATGCGTGAGTTTTCTACGTGTATGGAGAACCGAACGGCGGAAATCACAAGAATCGGTCGCATGAACAAGCCCTTCGCTGTCAAAGGGGCCCTTGAAGGGGTGTTCAGGCGGATTGAGCATGACATGCGTGTATTAGATGGTCAGTATCAAGAGTTCTTAGAGCATTCAATCCCAACGGTGCAAGAATGCATGATTGAGCTCGAACTCATGACTGAAATTCTCGGTATCGCTCGAGGAATTCCAGCCGTGAAGGGTTTTTACGAGGCCCTAGGAATACTGCGAGAGACTACGGTTGACAGCACTTCAAAATTCATTGGTTCAAAAGGTGCGCTCATAAAGTTCCCAGCAAGTACCCGAGCCGTCTTCGAAGCAAAAACGAGTCTGCTGGATGCTTACGACAAAGTAGAAGCTCTTCTTCTTTCGCTTGTTGCCGGATTGGACAGGGCAATGTTGCTCTATCAGAAGAAGTGACTGGCGACCGATAGCGGGCGGCAGCCCGCTGTTGGATTACCACGGCACTCTGACTGACCGTGTTCGACTTTGGATCAGCAGGTTCAATTGGGGGTGGAGAGGATCATAAAGCCCTTCAAAAACATCGGGCCATTTACCCCCTAGCTGTATGCCCTCCACTCGCATGTCATGAGACTTAGGGATGGGGTACCTAAACTCTGTCTCCATCATTCGCTGCACTTGGTCACAAAAGATGTCCTCGTTCTGGCTCAATGGCACCTTGGCGATGCGTGCCAGCTTTCTGAGATCGTGCGTTTGCACCTTGCGTGCCAGTGCACCGTTCGAAATGAGGGTTTGGTCTTCCAGAATGATCTTCCCCTTGAAGAGGCATTCAACACTAAAGCCCAATAGAGCGCCATAGATGTGAAATGTCGAAATCATTGAGACCTCTCCCTCCTTCTCCTTCCCTTCGACACGCTTGATGATGGCATCCAATTGCCGTTCACACTCAGGCCATAGTAGTTCTGCTGCGTGTCGCAACTCAGCCGCCTTAAGTCCCCAGAAGAAAGGACTGGCGTGCATCCTGAAGTACTGATGTTCCTTCGGTTCAGGCATTTCGCGTGAGCGATTATTCTATGACATGGCCAAGGGTTTTGGGATGTAGGGTGTGCCCCGCTTCATCACTGCGCAGACACGATGGATGAGCTTGTTGCGCATGGCGTTGAACACGAGCATCTTGTGCTTGCCCTCGGCGACCT
>JAKQEI010000162.1 GCA_029573495.1 Bacteroidota bacterium
GCGTGCATATCACCTATATTTCGCCAAGCCGCTCCCGAAACAACGCACGATGCCCCTGCCCAGGACCCAGCACCTCCTTCGTCGCATCACGTTGCTCGTGTTCATCGGGTGTACGGCGTTGGTGGCCAGTGCGCAGCAGTATAAGTTGCGCGGCACCGTCACGGACCAGGGCTCGGGTGAAACATTGATCGGTGCCAGCGTGGTGATCAAGGGCACCACCACGGGCGCGGTCACCGACTTCGATGGGCGCTTCGAGATCCTCACGAACGAGCTGCCGCCCTACACCTTGGTGGTGAGCTTCATCGGCTATTCCCCACAGGAGATCCAGGTGAAGAGCCTGGACCAGGAATTGAAGTTCAAGCTGAGCACGGACCAGGTGTTGCTGAAGGAGGCCGAGGTGATCGGCAGTCGCATCAGCGAGAAGCAGAAGCAGGCGCCTTTGACGGTGGAGAGCATGGACCTGATCGCGATCAAAGAGGCACCGAGCGGCGATTTCTATGAAGGACTGGGCACCTTGAAGGGGGTGGACATGACCTCGGCCAGCATGGGCTTCAAGGTGATCAACACGCGTGGATTCAACAGCACCAGTCCGGTGCGTTCGCTGCAGTTGATCGATGGTGTGGACAACCAGAGCCCGGGCCTCAACTTCTCACTGGGTAATTTCCTTGGGGCCAGCGAACTGGATGTGATGAAGGTGGACCTGATCGTGGGCGCCAGTTCAGCCTACTATGGACCCAACGCCTTCAACGGGGTCATCAGTATGACCACCAAGGACCCCTACCAGTTCAGGGGGTTGAGCGCGATGGTGAAGACCGGCGAACGCAACCTTGTTGAAAGCGCCGTTCGTTACGCGCATGTGTTCAAAGGCGGACAAGGGCGGGAACGGTCGGCACTGAAGTTCAACCTGTACTACTTCCAGGCGCAGGATTGGGTGGCGGACAACCTCAACCCAACTGAAGGTAGCGACGCGGGTGAGCGGAACCCGGGAGGATATGACGCGGTGAACCGTTATGGGGATGAAGCATCTTCGGTGAATGACGTGACCACGTGGGGCCTTGGAACTGTACATCGCGACGGTTATCAAGAGGTGGACCTGGTGGACTACGACACCCACAACATGAAAGCCTCCCTGGCGTACCACTACAAATGGAACGACAGCCTGCGTGTGATCGCCACCTCGAGCTTCGGGACGGGCACGACCGTCTATCAGGGGGACAATCGATACCGGCTACAGGACATCCTCTTCTTCCAGCACCGATTGGAGTTGAACGCTGGGGACCGGGGCTTCTTCCGCACCTACTTCACCCATGAGGATGCGGGGCGCAGCTATGATGCGGTATTCACGGCCTTCCGCTTGCAGGACCAGGCCAAGGACGATGCACGCTGGTTCCAGGACTACCGGAACCGATGGGTTAGCGGGGGGTATCAGAACGAGGTGTTCACCGCTCCAGGATTCCCACAACCGGTATTCACACCGGGTCCACCTCCGAGGTTCATTATCGATAGGGAAGGGATCACACAATGGGAAAGTGACAATCAGGCATTTCTGCAAGGCCTGCATGATGAAGTACGCGCCTATGCCAATTCGAGCCAGACCGGTCCAGGCACAGCGAACAATTTTCAAGACCGCTTGGTACCCGGCACCGAGGAATTCAAGGCGGCGTTCAAGGACATCACGAACCGACTCTTCAGTGAAGGTGGCACCCGGTTCTACGATCGCTCGAAGCTCTGGCACAACCAGGGTGAGCGGCGGTTCAAAGCCGGCAAGTACACTCTCACCGGAGGGGCCAGTTTCCGCTATTACCTGCCCGACTCCCGCGGCAACATCTTCTCCGATACGAGTGGGACACGCATCACGAACAGCGAGTTCGGTGTGTATGTGGGGGCTGAAAGGCGGGTCCTGAAAGGCGAGAAGCTGAAGTTGACGGCCACGGCCAGGGTGGATAAGAACGTGAACTTCCCCTTCGTGTTCTCGCCTGCCGCCAGCGCGGTGTACAGCTTCAACCCGGAGAACATCCTGCGCCTCTCCTTCTCCTCCGCCATCCGCAACCCCACCCTCCAGGACCAATACCTGTACTACAATGTGGGCCGCGCGATCCTCCTGGGCAACCTCAACGGGATCCAGAACCTGGTGACCGTGCCATCGCTCATCTCCTCATTGAGCAGTAGTGCCAGCGTGCTGGAGTATTTCGATGTGGCGGCGGTGGTTCCGGAAAAGGTGAAGACCGTGGAGTTCGGCTTCCGTCATACGATCTGGAAGAACCTCTTCGTGGATGGCTCCTACTACTACAGCTTCTACCGGGACTTCCTGGGATTCCAGCTCGGTGCGGATGTGAACGTACTGCCGACCACCAACCAGGTGGACCTGGCCTCCGTGCAGGTCTATCGCGTGGCGGCCAACGCCGAACAACAGGTGACCACCCAGGGCTTTTCCCTCGGGGCCAACTACTTCTTCCGCAAGTTCTTCGCCTTGAGCGGCAACTACTCCTGGAACCGCCTGAACACGGTGGAGGACGACCCCATCATCCCGGCCTTCAACACCCCCGAGCACAAGTACAACCTGAACCTCAGCGCCCGCGACATCAGTGCGGTGGTCTGGGGCATCCCCATACAGAACTGGGGTTTCAACCTCAACTACCGCTGGGTGCAGAGCTTCCTGTTCGAGGGTTCGCCCCAGTTCACCGGCACGATCCCCACCTACTACATGCTCGACGGACAGGTGAGCAAGCGGATACCGAAGATCGACTGCACCTTCAAGGTGGGCGCCAGCAACGTACTGAACAACAAGGTGTACATGGTCTACGGAGGCCCCCTCGTTGGTCGCCTGGCATACCTCTCCGTGCTTTACGAGCCCGCCTGGAACAAGAAATGAGGACGGTCACATGGCGGTACCGTTTCACAGCTACTTTTGACAGAACAGACAACCAATACGCTTCAGCAATGAACAGAACGCTACACGCTCTCGCGGTGATCGGCATCCTGGCAGCGGCCCCGGCCAGTGCCCAGCGCTACCTCACCGAGCAATTCTCCGCAGTGGACGTGGAGTCCAACGTGGTCTACGGCCAGAACTACTCCGTGCTCACGGGTACGCCGCAGCTGCAGCCGCTGGCCATGGATATCTACACCCCCTCGGGTGACACGGAAACGGATCGTCCGCTGATCGTGTACGTACACACGGGCTCCTTCCTGCCGCGCTACATCAACAACCTGCCCACGGGCGACAAGTCCGACAGCGCCACGGTGGAGATGTGCCGCCGCTTCGCGAAGAAGGGCTATGTAGTGGCAGCCATCAGCTACCGCACCGGCTGGAACCCGGCCTCCCCTTCCGAACAGACACGGAAGCAGACCATCATCCAGGCGGTGTACCGTTCCATGCAGGACGCCAAGACGGCCGTGCGCTTCATGCGCAAGAGCATCACCGAGGGCAACCCGTACGGCATCAGCAACGACAAGATCGTGATCGGCGGTCAAGGCTCCGGAGGCTACACCGCCCTGGCCTATGCCACCCTGCAGGAGACCAGTGAGATCCAGCTGCTGAAGTTCTTCAACACGGAGACCAACCTCTTCATGGTGGACCCGGCGATCCTGGGCGACTTTGGCGGCCTGGGCGGCAACCCTGCGCTGAACAACGACAACCACCCTGGCTACTCCACGGACATCAGCATGATCTTCAACATCGGTGGTGCCTTGGGCGACAGCTCCTGGCTGGAGCCCGGTGAAGTGCCGATCTGCAGCGTGCACGGGGTGTTCGACCCATTCGCTCCCTACATGAACGGTACGGTCTTCGTGCCGGGTACCAGCTTTGCCGTGGTGAACGTGGACGGCAGCGGCCGCGTGACCGAACTGGCGAATGAGTACGGGAACAACGACATCTGGCTGAACCCGCCCTTCACGGACGACGTGACGAACTACGCGCAGGCCGCACTGGCCGGCACGGTGAACGAGGGGAACGAGGGCCTCTTCCCGATCACCGCCCCGCAGAACGCTTCTGGCCCCTGGGAGTGGTGGGATACCACCGCCGTGGTGAACGGTTGCGCCGCGCTGGGCATCGATGAGGCTGGTGCCAACCAGCGCATGGCGAACGGGTATGCCAGCAACCCCCTGCTCTCCGCGTTGGGCACCGTGGGTGGTCGCCAGCGGGCCCTGGCCTACATCGACACCCTGCAGAACTTCATCACCCCGCGCATGTACCGTGCTTTGGAACTGAACGTGGGCATCGCCGAGAACTCCGCCATCGCCAATGGCGTGAAGGTGTTCCCGAACCCGGTGGCCCGCCTGACGGAGATCAGCAGTGCAGAGGCCATCATCCGCAACTATGTGGTGTATGACGGTCAGGGTCGCATGGTGCGCAACGATCAAGTGAACCGCGACCGCTTCACCTTCGACCGATCGGGATTGAGCGCAGGCAGTTATTACATGGAACTCTTCTTCGATGAAGGCAGCTTGACCCGCAAGCTCGTGCTGGAATAAGTTCGATCACCCCCTAACGGAAGGGCCGCCCTCGGGCGGCCTTTTCTTTGCACCAACATTCAGCCCATGACCGTGCAGCGGATCACCGAGAGCACCTCGCGCTACGACCACCTCGAACGCATGTCCACCGCCGAGCTGCTGCGGCACATGAACGCCGAGGACCGCACGGTGCCCGAGGCCGTGGCGGAAGCGCTGCCCGCCATCGAGGCGCTGGTGGATGCCACCGTGGAGCGCATGCAGCGCGGCGGGCGGCTATTCTACTTGGGGGCCGGCACCAGCGGCCGCCTGGGCATCGTGGACGCCAGTGAGTGCCCGCCCACCTTCGGGGTGCCGCACGGTATGGTGATCGGCCTGATCGCCGGGGGCGACAGCGCCATCCGCAAGGCGGTGGAGTTCGCGGAGGATGACCGGGAACAGGGCTGGAAGGACCTGCAGGAGCACCAGGTGGGTGCGGGTGATGTGGTGATCGGCATCGCAGCCAGCGGTGGCACGCCCTACGTGATCGGTGCGCTGGAACGCTGCAACGCGGCGGGCATCCTCACCGGCGGCATCACCTGCAACCCCGGCAGCGCGCTGGCCACCACCGCGCAGCACCCGGTCGTGGTGGTGGTGGGTCCGGAATTCGTCACGGGCAGCACGCGCATGAAGAGCGGCACGGCGCAGAAGCTCGTGCTGAACCTGATCAGCACCAGCGTGATGATCAAATTGGGCCGCGTGAAGGGCAACCGCATGGTGGATATGCAACTGAGCAACAACAAGCTGATCGACCGCGGCACGCGCATGGTGATGGACGGCCTTGGCGTGGACTATGCGACGGCGAATGCGTTATTGAAGGAACACGGATCGGTAAGGAAGGCGATCGAGAACAGCCGACATACAGAGTAGCCAGTTGGCAGTAGGCAGTCACCGGTGAACTACCTACTGACAACTGCGAACTGGGAACCAGGAATGCACGACATCGAACCCTACTGGAACTGGCGCCACCACTACACCGTGGAGGAGGATGAGCGTTCGCCTTTCTTCGGGGAGGAGCACAGCGAGTTCGAGTTCACGCATGCGGTGTACGACCACGTGATCCACCCGCAATGGGATGCCTTCGGCAGCAGCACCCTCTACATGAAGGTGATCTACGCGGATTACGACGAGGGCTATGCCATCATGGAGCTCATCGGCGAGTGGAACGACCTCCTGCATAACGACATCATGATCCTCAAGCGCAACATCGTGGAGGAGATGATGGCGCAGGGCATCGACAAGTTCATCGTGATCGGGGAGAACGTGCTGAACTTCCACGCGAGCGACGAGGAGTACTACAGCGAATGGTTCGAGGAGGTGAGCGATGCCGACGGCTGGATCGCGCTGCTGAACTTCCGGCCGCACGTGCTGGAGGACATGCAACGCGCGAACATCGACCAGTACTTCCTGATGGGTGGGCAGCTGAACGCGCTGAAATGGCGCACCTACGAGCCGGAGGCCGTGTTCGAGCGGGTGGCGGGCCAGGTGCAGCGGCGGCTGGGGGTGTGATCGG
>JAKQEI010000174.1 GCA_029573495.1 Bacteroidota bacterium
GACATGGCGGCCCGCCGTGAATCAGGTCTACACGGCCCCGGTATCGCTTCCAATCCACTTGTTGCACATCGCCCTGTGCGCCCGCATGGATCGTCCAATCAGGCCTGTTGTGCCGCAGTGTTTCACCGCAGATGCTCAGGATCTCGTAGGCAGCAACGTGATCGAATCCTGCCCGCTCAAAACCCAGATCCAAGCCACCCCCACCCGTGAACATGCTGAGCGCACGCACTCCATTGGAAGGTAGCTGCGGCATCAGCTCATTCGGATCGAAGCGTGGAGTATTAACCGCATGCACGGGCGCGATCAGGCCTTCCACCAAAGCGAGGCGCTTTCGCTCATTGCTGCGCTGGGTTGTCCGACGGTACTCGGCGCGACGGGTCTGCGTAAGTGTGTATGCCATTGCGGTGACGAAAAACGTGTCAGTGGTCGCCGAACAATGTAATCAAGCCAAAACAGGTGTTGCGCGCGGTGCGTGCCGCTTGGCCTCTGCCGCCAACGCCGCGATATGCTCCGGCGTGGTGCCACAACACCCGCCCACCACGTTCACCCAGCCGTTGGCCATGAACTCGCCCACGAGGCGCGCGGTGACATCGGGCGTTTCGCGGTACTCGCCCATCTGGTCGGGCAGGCCGGCGTTGGGGTAGATGCTGACGCGGCAGGGGCTCTGCCCGGCGATCACCTCCAGGTAGGGCCGCATCTGGGCCGCGCCCAGCGCGCAGTTGAGGCCCATGCTGAAGAGCGGCACGTGCTGCATGCTGATGAGGAAGGCCTCGATGGTCTGGCCGCTGAGGGTGCGCCCGCTGGCATCGGTGATGGTGACGCTGCACATGAGCGGCACGCGCTTGCCTCGTTCCTCGAACACCTCCTCGATGGCGTAGAAGGCGGCCTTGGCGTTGAGCGTGTCGAAGATGGTCTCCACCAGCAGGATGTCCACGCCGCCGTCGAGCAGGGCTTCCACTTGCTCCTTGTAGGCGGCCACGAGCTGATCGAAGGTGACAGCGCGGTAGCCGGGGTCGTTCACATCCGGGCTGAGCGATGCGGTCTTGTTCATGGGCCCGATGGCACCGGCCACGAAACGCGGCTTGCTCGGGTCCTTCTTCGTGTAGGCTTCGCAGGCTTCCTTGGCCACTCGTGCGGAGGCGAGGTTCATCTCGCGCACCAGGTGACCGCATTCGTGTTCGGCCTGCGCGATGCTGGTGGCGCTGAAAGTGTTCGTCTCCACGATGTCGGCACCGGCCTCAAGGTATTGCTCGTGGATGCGCTTGATCGCTTCGGGACGCGAGAGCGAGAGCAGCTCGTTGTTGCCCTTCAGCAGGATCTTGTGGTCCTCCATGCCCTTGGGGTGGAAGTCCTCCTCGGTGAGGCCGAGGCGCTGGATCATGGTGCCCATGGCGCCGTCGAGGACGAGGATGCGTTCTTGGGCGATGCGTTCGAGCGTGGTCATCGTGGTGCGTTTGTGCGTGCTTTCCGCGCTGAATGCGGTGAGAAGGGTGAAAAGGGGGAGAGTGGTGAGAAAGAGAGCCACGGCTTGCCCGGTACTTTCTCACCATTCTTTCCACCCTCACCACCTTCACCGCATTCCAGAAAAACAAAAGCCCCACCCGATGGTCCGGATGAGGCTGCACTGTTCCCGAAGGAGGTTCGCGACCTGATCACGGCTCATCTTTCCCCGGTCCGGTCGACTGACCTGCACGGGGCTGGATTTAGCACCTACCCGAAGGTCTCCCACCGGACGGTTGCCAAGGCTTCACAGGGCCAGTCCCTCTGCCTTTCTGGATAAGCGTCCCGGCTCTCCCGGCTCTTGGCCGGGATGACAGACCGGGATGACGGAAAGAACGTGGGGCGAATGTAGGAGCGCGGAGCGGGA
>JAKQEI010000175.1 GCA_029573495.1 Bacteroidota bacterium
GAGCACGGCCCAGAAGATGAGTATGGTGATGGTGAGTCCGAGCAGGAGGCTGGTGAGGCCGAAGGCGGCTGCGAAGAGCTGGGAGGCGGTGTTCGGACCGTCGGTCTTGATCTCTTCGAGCCGGTTTTCCGCCAGGATGCGCTCATACTCGAGCGGCCGTTCGTGCTTCAAGGCCGCAAGGGTGTAGCTGCCCGTGAAGATGTTCTTCTCCAGCGGGAACTTGTCCGGCACCAGGTGGTTGTTGAAAAAATGGATCGTGAAGATGAACACCGCAGCCAGAAACGCCTCTTCGGAGTGCGCCAGGTGCACGATGTTGATCATCCACCCGGGCATCACCCACGAGGCGTACTCCGGTATCCACATGATCACCCCCGAGAGCCCGATGACGAACATCCCCCAGAACACCGCCATGAAGTCGAACTTCTCCCAGTAGGTCCACCGGTCGAACCGGGGCTTGTCCCCGGCATTGAAGAACCACTTGAACATCCCGAGGCAGTCCTGGAAATCCTTGACCCGCGGGAAGAGCGAATCGGGACCGAAGAGACGGCCCAGCCACCCCTTCACCTGAAAGCCCGGGAACAAAAACCTCAGCGAGAGCCAGCAGACGTAGAGAAACAGCAGACACATGGCAGCGGCGCTGATGCGGTGAACGAGCGCGGCGTTGGCCACACCCCCCATCAGACCGGTCAGCCACCCCGCCCACGGGGCATCCGAGTACTTCAGCGGAAAGCCCGAGATCACCACCCCGAAGAAGGATACGATCAGCACGATGTGCATGATCCTTTCCTTCATGCCGAACCTGCGCACATACTGCCCGGCCAGCTCTTCGGGCAGATCGGTTCTGACCTGCAGCCCGGCTTTGACCAGCCGGCTCTTCTCCGCATAGACCTTTCTCCACCACAGCAGCGAGTGGACCCAGAAGAAGCCGAACACCCCTGCCAGAAGCGCGATCATGAACTTCTCGGTCAGATACAGCGAGTAAAACCCGTCCTTGTCGTGAGGGTCTGGGTGCGGCACATAGGAGACGAACCTCGGGTGGAAGTTCTCATGGCACTTCCCGCAGGTCTCCACCAGCGCCTCGGTGCTCAGGGCGGAGGCGGGATCGTCCGAGGGCAGAATGTTGTGCGCCTGGTGGCAGTCCGTGCAGCCCGCCACCTTGTCGGGCTCTCCCAGCTTCATGGCCTTGCCGTGATAGGTCAGGCCGAAAGACTCCGCGGCCCTGGGGAACACCCCGTAGCTTCCCGCCGTCCCGCCTTCAGAGTGGCAGGTGGTGCACAGGGCGGTGTAGTACGTCCGCTTCTTGGCCTGCCCCTCATCCGTCTTGTCAAAGATCATCGTGTCGTGGGCGCCGTGGCAGTCGGTGCACGAGGCGGCGTCGGTGTTGCCCGCCATGACCCTGGCGGTGTGGCCCTTGTCTGCGTACTTGTCCCGGTCACTGTGGCACTTCAGGCATACCGCTGCCGCTTCGGCCTTGCCCTCTGCCGACGCTTCGGTATCCTGCGGGTGAATGCTGCTGTGGCACTGCAGGCACGAGAGGTTCATGGCCGCGTGGAGGCTCGTGCCGTACTGGCTGTCGATATCCTTGTGGCAGCTGGCGCAGGAGGCGAGCTCTGGCTTCTCCTTGCTCTGCATGTGCAAGGTCAGGTCCCCCACACCCCTGTGGCAGGCAGTGCAGCTCAAAGCCCTGTGGCCGGTCTGCTCGAAATGCCCGGTGTATTTGAGTCCCGAATGACAGGAGATGCACTCCGGAACCGAAAGGGCTGAAGCCGCCTCGGGCGCGGCAGCCTTTGCGGAGACCGCCGAAGAACCCTCCGCCTCGCCGCCCTTCGCGGATACACCCCGCTCCTCAACACCCGACCCCTCCGCCGACGAGCCGCCGGAG
>JAKQEI010000245.1 GCA_029573495.1 Bacteroidota bacterium
GCTCTTCCATCGCCTCCTGAAGTGTCTCGAAGGACTTGATGGTGCGTAGTCGTGTGTCCAGCAGGTCCAGCTTGCGCTCGATCCTGTCCAGTTGTGTCGGCGTCTTCGTGCGCTTCCTTGGCGCTGTCTTCTTGGTGCTCATGGTAGTGGTGTTAGGCGGGGTCGAGGGTGATGCCGTGCACTTCGCGTAGAATGTTGCGCTTCTCATCTGCTGTGAAGCCGACAGCCATTGCATCCAGAATAGCCGCCCTCACCTCGCTCTCGGTGAACACGCGCTCAAAGACATCGCCATGAACTACCAATGTCGCAAGGTCTTGTCCAAAGTTTTCGTCTTCGTGAAACCTCACGTATCCTTTGTCAAAGTCGCTTTCTACTAAGGATCCTTCAATCTTCTTTGCCATGGTTCGTGGTGGTTATTTCGTATGCAATGTCACTCCGTTATCCTTCAGTGGGCGAGCAGGTGTCACGCTGCGCCTTCATCGAACATGTCCATCAGTCCAGCCTTCCGCTTCCGGGTCTTGGCGGCGTTCTCCTTGTGGTGGTCGCGGTCATGGTTCAGGTGGCAGCGTTGGCATAGTGCAGCCAGGTTGAGCAGGCTTGCGTTCATCTTGTCCATGTCGTAAACGTGGGCGACGGTGAGCACGACCCGGATCACCTTTGGATACCCTTTCGGCCAAAGCCTCCACCCGCAATCGCTGTTCATCCCGTCCATGTCGCGCTGGGTGTACCACTTTCCATTCACTGGCGATCGCGCTCCAATAGATCCATTTTCAACCCCGCACCACTCGCACTTGTTGCGGGCGCGGACGAACCGCACGAACCGGCTGCGTAGCTTCCAGTCCTTCGGATATTGTGAGTAGTCGATCGGCATTATGCTGCGCTCGTTCGGTTAGCCCGTGTCTCCAGTTCATCCATCACCAGCCTTGCCAATACCCTCGGCTGGCTGCCAGGAACGATCAAGGTGATGTCCTCCAAATTGCCCCTGCAATACGCCCGGACCTGTTCATCGGTGGCGTATGGGTATCCGCTCAGGAAGACCTCGGCGCGGCCTATCGCAGCCCGTACCCGGTCCAAGTCCTTGCGCTGGGATCGCCCGTTGCGCAGTGCTGCATGGCGGGAGTTGATCGCCCCTTGGAGGGTGTGGCGTAGGGGGTCAGAATGGCGCTTCATCGGAGTTTCGGTTATCGGGGTTATGGAAGCCTTTGCGCGGGTTGAAGGACGGCGTGAACGGGACGCCCATCCGGTTGAACGCCGGGGTGCAGGGACAGAAAGCGGTGCCGGTAGCCCCGTCCCTGTTCTTACCAACGGCAAGCTCCATTCGGTCATCCATCGGCGGGTGCTCCTGGTAGTATCCATCGCGGTAGAGCAGCACCACCAAGGCGGCGTCCTCTTCGATCTTGCCGGTCTGCTTCAGGTCGGACAACTTGGGGCGCTTGTCCGTCCGGCTCTCCACCTGGCGGTTGAGCTGGCAGGCGACCAAGGCCGGAAGGTTGGTCCGCTTGGCGACCTCCGTAAGCCCCTCCATGCACTGCGATACCCGAGCCGTTTCCTCCCTATCCACCCGGCGATCGCCGCTGCTCATCTTGTGCAAGTGGTCCACCCCGAAGGCGATCACATCGCTGGTCTTCAGGGCGCGTTCGGTGCGCACCCGGATCTGCTCCGGGGTGATGCCGCTGGATGGGTCGATCTTCAAACGCTCCAGCCTATCCCCTATCCGGATGATGCAGGAAGCCACCATATCCCGCTCCTGCTCGCTCATCGTCGCCCTCAGTATGGTCGAGTACGGGACACCGCATTCGGAGGCCACAATTCGAGCCTGAACCTGCTTCACGGTCATCTCGGGGGAGAACAGGAGCACGTTGCCCGCTTGGGTCAGGTGCCACATGACGTGGACCGATACGATCGACTTGCCTATTCCGGGGCGTCCGGCCAAGACGTGCGGGAGGCCGGGCTGGAATGTCGCCAGCGCATCGAGTTCGGGGATGCCGAAGGTGTAGAACGAGCCGGGCTTGGCGTCCGTCAGGTCCGTCACCCCATCGGCGGCGCTGATCAGGCTGGTGGGTTGGGTGTAGGCGTAGAGGTCGCTCACCGATGCGCTTACCGTGTCGAGCAGGGACAGGGCATCGGCGGTGGTGTAGGCGCTCTCCGTGGCACCAGACCCGATGGCTATCAGGCGGCGCTGGATGTGGCACTCGATCAGAATCCTGGCGTGGTATTCCAGGTTCGCCGTGGAGTTCACCCCGTTGATCAGTTGGGAAACGTAGAGCGCACCGCCTACGCTATCGAGCAGACCTTCCGAGCGCAGGCGGGCCGATACCGTCAGGATGTCCACCGCCCCGCCCTTGGACCACAACTCGTGCGCTATCCGGTAGATCTGCCGGTTGGGTTCATCGTGGAACAGTTCGGCGTGGAGCAGGTCCACGCACTTGGGCCACGCCTCACCCGTCAGGAGCAGCGCACCAAGGACGGCGCGTTCCACCTCCGGGGCCGAAGGGGTCGCACGGACCAACTGGAGTTTCGGGGCGCTGCTCATGCTCGTGGGTTCCAGCTAACGCGCTCAGGCACCAGCGGAGCCAGCTTCTTCAGCGCCCCTTTGTCGCGGTCGGTCTTCGTCCATTGCCGGAACGTTGCCAGCCATCCGCGCTCTGTCCTTCGCTCATCCTTGGTGTCGGACCAATTCCGGATGGCATCCCGGTAGTGGGTCAGGTCAACGCGCTCCTGCTCCAACTCGGGCAGCGATGACTTCACCACTTCGATGTCCGTGAACCTGGAGTTGGCAAAGAGCGTCTTCGCGCTCGCGCGTTCCTTTCCTTCCTGAGTATCCTTATCCTTATCCTTAGCCCCTTCTAAGGGGCTTACAAGGGGCTTATTTTTGGGCGTGTCGTTAGGGTCAATACCAAGGCCTTCAAGCCTTGAAATAACTGATGCGTGGACCCTGTTCGCCGGGTTCAGGACCCCGTACTGGAACTCTACGAAGTCGGTCAACAGCCACTTACCAGGACGCACCTCGACCACCGACCCACCGAGTTCGGTTATCGCCTTTTCTGGGTCCAGTCTCATGCCAAGGCGGGCCTCCGCAACGTCCAGCTCAACGTCCCATACACCGGCGTGGTCACACTCGCAAAGGAGGTAGATGAACAGCGCCTTGTAAGGGGCTTTCATGGCCCTTACAGATGGCTTCCTGAAGAGGCCGGTGTCGATGAACCTCTTAGCCATTGTGCTGAATGTTCAGAAGTGGACGAAGTGTAACGCTTTCCCAATTCGATCAACTGGAATTGCTGCTCAAAGGCACAGAAGACGATCATGCATGGGGCCTGCTTCGCATCCTTCGGCTCACGGCGTAGCATGGTGGAGCAGAAGTGCATGAACTCGGCAGGTCGGAAGTCCTTATCGGTATCGAAGAACTCCTTGCCCGCCAATTCGCTTTCGCCGTTGCTATGCTCCCCGTCCTTGTACCATGCAGGGTTCGATGCATAGGCGTCCTTGCCGATGTTGTATGGGATGTCGGCAATGATCAGTTGCGCCTTCGGGATCTGGTATCCCTTGTAATTCTGGTGGTGGTCCCGGTAGAGACCGTATGTTGGCTCTGTGTTCATGCCGCTCTCCTTTTCAGTTCAACCTGCTTCCGCTTGCCCATGATCCCCACCCGGTAGATGGTCAGCACCTCCGTGTACTCCACGAACGTGATGGTGTAGATCGCGCTGGGGTCCAAGGCAAGGCCCATGCTGTCGTTGAGGTAGCCCCCGTTGATCAGCTCGCGTCCGAAGACTTGCTTGGTG
>JAKQEI010000268.1 GCA_029573495.1 Bacteroidota bacterium
AGCGGTGTGCATCATCGAGGCGGGGTTCAGGTTCGTCTCCGGCCACGTCGCGGTGGACCGGCTCGCCTGGACGCTTCTCGCGAGGACCGTCGAGATGGGCTTCATCCTTGCCATTGCCTTTGAGCAGTGCGGGGTCGTCGCTTCGTCCGTACGCAGGGAAATGGCCCTGGGCCTCGCCGTGTCGGCGGCCTTCGGCGTTCTCGTCATCGCTGGCGACCTCGCGAGCCGGCTCTTCATCGATGGCGGGCTGCTCGGCGGGCTGCTCGGCGGGCTGCTCGCGGGGCAGGCCGCCAACGCGTGGCTGCTGTACTTCATCACGGCATGCGTGGTGGGGCCTTTCGTGGAGGAGCTCTTCTTCAGGGGCCTGCTCTACGCGTGGATGAGACAGGGGCTCGCGGCCTGGCTGTGCATCGCGCTCACCTCCGTGCTGTTCGCATCGGTGCACGGCCACCTCTCCGTGGTGCAGCTCGTCGGAGGCGTGCTCTTCGCGTGCCTGTACGAGTGGAGGAACAACGTCTGGCCAGGCTTCGTGCTCCACGCCGCGGCCAACTTCGGGTTGTGGGTCCTGCCCGGCATCCACCCGCTCGTGTGAGCTCTGGGAAGGCTGAAAAAAGGCTGGTGCCGGAGAAGGGAATCGAACCCCCACGGACCTTAAGTCCATCGGATTTTGAGTCCGACGCGTCTACCAGTTCCACCACTCCGGCACGTGCAGGATTTTTAGCAGAGCTCGTGGTGCAATGCAAGGCCGGGTGTGTTGATATGGCAGTGCCGCTGTGGCGGAAATCCAACACATTCTGGTGGGGAGATGCATTTAATATATGGATATCAATGATGAACATGATGGCATGCAGTTTGCTTGAAGTCATCGCATCCTATGGAGAGGAGTATCTTGGCATCGATTCATGTGTTGGCAGGTACGGGGATAATCGGGATGTTTTTTCGAAGTCGCTACCGGGTCGTTCGGTGACCTCACAAATCCTTGTTTTCTTTGTTGACAAACGGTTCATGCCCTCTATAATAGTATCTCAAGCTGATTATTTATAGAATGGCAATGGTTAGAGGTGAAGTTAGTCCCAGGAAAAAATAAAAAGATTAAGTAGAGGAGGAAGATATGGCTAAGAGGTTTCTAGTTCTGATCGCACTGCTCACACTCGGTTTCTTCGTGGCAGGCTGTTCGGAAGGTGATGAGAGCGCGAGCGTGGTGAACCCGAATCCTGACGTGTTCGCCCCGACGGGTTCCATCTCAGGCGTTGTTGTTGACATGTGCAACAGCAGCAATCCGGTTGAGGGCGCAGTGGTGTCCGTTGCCTATGCAGGCAAGGTCCGCCAGGTGACCACCAAGGCCAACGGCCAGTTCGCCTTTGACAATGTCCCTGTCAACTGGGTAGGCGAGCTTATCGAGGCAGACCAGGGCTATTACGTCGTGTGCGACCTTTCCGACAAGACCGGCTTCGGCTACTCCATAGTAGAAGAGGTCTGGGTCGCCGCAGGGTACCTCCTGGACGGCACCAACATGGCCTATGCGGACGAGTTCACCGAGAGCGGCAGCGGAGCGGCCACGCCGGTGAACAAGCTCGGCAACGGCGTGATCTTTGAGGTCGGCCCGCTCAACTCCAGCATTTCCGGCAACGTGTACGACCTGAGCATGGCCCCGACGGCACCCAACGCCCCCGGCGCAGGAACGGCCGCGACGGTTTCCCTGTACTACGGCAGTGTCCTGGCGGCAGCTCCGCAGACCACCACCACGGGCGCGTTCAGCTTCACCGGCATCCCGCCCGCCTATGATGGCTACTACCTCGTGGTCGACAAGCCAGGGTACAAGTACGCTGACGGCGAGAAGGTCTCCTGCGGAGGTTCCTGCGGGTGGCTCGCAATCGAGTGCGCCGTTCCCTGCAACTCCGGCCTGAGCGGCGTCGTGGTGGGCCTGACCCCTGACCCGCTGCGCGACATGACCGTTCCGTACATCGTCCAGGCAGATGCAGGTGCCGAGACCGATGTCATCAGCGATGACCACTTCGCGGACCTGACCCCGGCCGACATCGACGAGATCGTGTTCACCTTCAGCGAGGCCATGAAGGTATCCCGCTCCCTGAAGTACAATGCGGTCAATGTCTATGCCGATATCACTGTGCTCGTCACTTCCAACGGTGCCAGCACGACTGCAGCCACTGCAGAAGCTACTGTTAGTCTGAAGGACTTCTCCGTGTCCATGACCTCTGCAGGCGTGATGACCATCACACCCGACTACTACTCCGATGAGGAGATCCTTGACATCGCTAATCCGTTCGGAGGCACCGCCGAGGTGGTGGAGTTCGTACGCGCAAGATACCATGTTGACATCAATGCCAGCGCGCATCTCACCGATGCCAACCTGGTTCCCTGGTATCCGTACCTGGAAGACCTGCCGGCAACCGATGGCCAGGGCTACTTCCACGCACTGAATGAGATGTACCAGAACTACTTCATCCTGTACACGCCGTGGATTGACAGCTACGAGGATGGCGACTTCATCTTCAGCATCGGCGAGTATCCCATGCCGTAAGGCTGCGACCGGGTAACCGGTCCCTGAGCACCAGAACCACCAAGGGGGTGTCCGAGCGACACCCCCTTTCTTCGTGCATGCCGGGTCACTGAAGCGGACCAGGCGCACTCATTCATGCCCCTTCTCGACCGAGGCACTGCAGTACCAGCCTACCGACCCCGAGCCAGGAATCGACCAGCACAAGGCCCTGGCGCTGATCATGCGCAGAGG